>NZ_CAUYTL010000031.1:0-35795 GCF_963575615.1 Listeria rocourtiae subsp. hofi
GTTTGGCTGAAGGGATCGGTCTTGAAAACCGACAGGCGGGTAAGACCGCGCGGGGGTTCGAATCCCTCTTCCTCCTTCATTGAAAAAGATTTGAGTCTTATTGACTCGAATCTTTTTTTGTCTACATATTTCGACTGATGGAAACAAACTGCGCCTGTACAACTTGCGCTAAAGCTTGCGGGTTCACCTCGACTTGAAACCCTCTTTTACCAGCTGATATTAGAATTGTTTCTTGTGATTCAGCTAAATTTGCGATAAACGTAGGAAATTGTTTCTTCATACCGATTGGCGAGCAACCACCGCGTATGTAACCTGTGACGTTTTCTAAATCCTTTATCGGTAGCATTTCCATTTTTTTATTTTGGCTTACCTTGGCTAACAACTTCAAATCAAGCTCTTGATTTCCTGGAATGCATGCCACGACAACACCAGTTTTGTCTCCTTTTGTCACGAGGGTTTTATAGATTATTTCCGGTGGCAAACCTAAGTCTATTGCCACTGTAACTGCATCTATATGTTTATCTTGGAATGGAATTTGATAGAGCTCATATTTTATTTTCCGCTGATCTAAGATTCTACCAACGTTTGTTTTTTGTATTTTCATCTCTTAATTCCTCCATAAAAAATCGACATCATTCTGACTAGGATAAAACCGCCCTACCGTTATTTTCGGGTAGGACGGTTTCTTTGCTTCCTAAAATTAGGAAGGATTTAAATACAAGTCTTAGCTAACGATTTCTTCATCCGAAACACTTTCTTTACGATCCCATTTCACGATGATTTTCACGGTTTTCTTGCGTTTATCTACTTCCTCATAACTTTCTGAGTATAATTGCTTTTGGTGTTGCACTTGTTCTGCGATAAACCCTGCTTCCAGTTTGAACGTTACGTTACCATCATTGTTCAACCGGAGCGCTGTCATTTCACCGCTCAACAAAAGATGCATTTCATCTTTTTTCTCACTGATAACTTCTAAATCACCAAACGATGCTTGTTGGAAAAAGTCTGTTAGCTCATCTAGCGTTTCGAGTGGATATTTACGCGCGAGTTCTTTTCCTGCCCAGTATAGGATGTGTGGTGTTTCCTCACCTAGCACATTCGGCAATAGTGTATCGCGAATTAATTCATATCCAAAAACCGGTATCATTTTTTCATTTACAATTTCATTATTTTCTGCCATTAATAGTACCCCGCTTTCTTCTCCTTCTTAATTATAACCAGAAAACCCGCAAAATAGAAACATCAACCTGCAAAATTCGTAAAAAAACTATAAAATCATCAAAAAACTTGCGAAAACAGCGAAAAAATAAGAAAATGGAGAGTATAATCTGAATTTGTAGTATACTTAGTAGGAAGACGAAATAATAGAAATTGAGGCGAGACGTGTGAAAAGAGCAATCGGTTTTATTGATTCGGGCGTTGGTGGACTGACGGTTGTCAAGGAAGTTCTCAAACAGTTGCCCCACGAGCAAATATATTATTTAGGTGACACCGCACGTTGCCCTTATGGCCCGCGTGACAGTCAAGAAGTAAATCAGTTTACTTGGGAAATGACAAATTTCCTCGTAGATCGCAATATAAAAATGCTTGTTATCGCTTGTAATACAGCGACGGCAGCGGCTTTGGCAGATATTCGCGCAAAATTAGATATTCCAGTAATCGGTGTTATTCAGCCTGGTTCTCGCGCTGCTTTAAAAGCAACACAAAATAATCGGATTGGTGTTCTAGGTACAATTGGAACGGTACAAAGTATGGCGTATCCTAAAGCTTTAAAGGGGTTAAACCGGCGTGTGGAGGTAGATTCACTGGCGTGTCCTAAGTTTGTGTCCGTTGTGGAAAGCCGTGAGTACAAAAGCGCGATTGCTAAAAAAATCGTGGCAGAGTCCCTACTTCCTCTTAAAAGCACTAAAATAGACACAATCATACTTGGCTGTACGCATTATCCGTTGCTCAAAACATTGATTGAGAATTTTATGGGTTCTAGTGTGGCAGTTATTAATTCCGGAGAGGAAACAGCGAGTGAAGTTAGCGCCTTGTTAGATTATCACAATTTACTAGATCATGATGAAATTGGTGTGAATCATCGTTTTTTCACAACTGGTTCCGTTTCCATTTTTCAAGATATTGCACAAGATTGGCTTGATGTTCCAGATATGCAAGTGGAGCATATTAAACTCGGAGGTGTATCGTAATGAGATTAGATGGTAGGCAAAAGGATGAATTACGTCAAATAGAGATGATTCCTGGGTACATAAAACATCCAGAAGGCTCGATTTTAATTACGGTTGGTGATACGAAAGTGATTTGTTCGGCTTCTGTGGAAGATCGCGTCCCCCCTTTCATGCGTGGTGAAGGACGTGGCTGGGTTTCAGCAGAATATGCCATGTTACCTCGCGCAACGGAACGTCGAAATATCCGTGAGTCTTCGAAAGGAAAAGTGACTGGGCGAACGATGGAAATTCAACGTCTAATTGGGCGTTCTTTGCGCGCTGTCGTTGATTTGGATGCGCTTGGCGAACGGACAATTTGGTTGGATTGTGATGTAATTCAAGCAGATGGCGGGACAAGAACAGCTTCCATTACGGGGGCGTTTGTGGCGATGGTAATCGCGATTGCTAAATTGCATGATACTACTCCTTTCGCAAAATTTCCCGTGCATGATTTCCTAGCCGCAACGAGCGTTGGTCTACTTGAAAACGGAAACGTAGCGCTTGATTTGAATTATGTAGAAGATAGTGCTGCTGCGGTGGATATGAACTTAGTAATGACTGGCGCTGGACGTTTTGTTGAATTGCAAGGAACTGGTGAGGAAGCCACTTTCTCAGAGCAAGAATTAAGCGAGCTTTTGATTTTAGGTAAAAAAGGGATTCAAGAATTGGTCGCTTTACAAAAAGACATTCTTGGTGTGACAGCCAGCTTGATTGGAGGCGCTGTAAAATGAAAAAACTTGTTATCGCTACAAACAATGTCGGTAAAGCCCGCGAATTCGAAAAACTTTTTGGAGCGTACGGTATTGAAATTTTGACATTAGCCGACTTTCCAGAGATTGGAGAAATTGACGAAACGGGTACGACTTTTGCTGAGAACGCGGCACTAAAGGCAGAAACAGTCGCTGAGCAGATTGGACAAGTTGTGATTGGCGATGACTCTGGATTGATTGTAGAGGCCTTAGACGGCGCGCCAGGCGTTTATTCTGCTCGTTATGCAGGAAATCAACACAATGATGCAGATAATAACGAAAAGCTATTGAGAGAGCTTACAGATGTACCAGATGAGTCACGCCAAGCGAAGTTTCATTGCACCCTTGCGATCGCGTTCCCTGGTTCACCATCAGAATTTTTCACTGGCGAATGCGCCGGAAAGATATTGACTGCACCACAAGGAGTAAACGGTTTTGGCTATGATCCCCTCTTCTATTTAGAGGAGTTCGACCAATCGATGGCAGAAATTAGCGCAGAACAGAAGAACAAAATTAGTCACCGTGCAAAAGCTTTAGAAAAAATTGCAAAAAATATAGACCAACTGCTTGAAAAGATTGTATAATAAGAAAGTGATTAAAGATGGGGGAGAATAATTTGAAATTACTAGTAGTCAGTGACAGTCATCATGAACGCGACTGTCTCATCCATTTGAAAGAAAAATATGAAGGAAAAGTTGACGCGATGATTCATTGTGGCGATTCTGAACTCGAGAAAGACGATGCTGCAATGCAAGGGTTCCATACAGTTCGGGGAAACTGTGATTTTGGTTCAGACTATCCTAATGACTGGGTCGGTGTTGTCGATGGATACCGGATTTTCACAACACATGGTCATTTGTATAACATTAAGATGACATTGATGAATGTGCGTTACCGCGCGCGTGAATTGAATGCTGATTTCGCTTTCTTTGGTCATTCTCATGAGCTTGGCGTAGATATGTTGGATAATACGATTATTTTAAATCCAGGGAGTATTTCACTTCCAAGAGGACGCGTTCACGAAAAAACCTATGCATTGATTGACGCAACTGATGACGGTGTAAAAATTCGTTTTATGACAATTGATGATGTCGAATTAACAGATTTAACACAAACATTCCCGCTCGTGAAGAACAACTAGTTTTTCCAGCGGGTAAGGTCGTTATCGCATAAAAATGGATAAACTTGCAGATATATGAATATTTTTAAATAAATTCGATAAAACCATTGACAAATCTCTGAAAAAATCATAGAATGATACTTGGCTGTGAAAATTGTATAGCGTGTCCTGATAGCTCAGCTGGATAGAGCAACGGCCTTCTAAGCCGTCGGTCGGGGGTTCGAATCCCTCTCAGGACGTAATAAAATGTTGTTATATAGCTATTTAGAGTGTAGTGTTGCATGAACGGTATTCGAACTTGTACGTTTTCCGCACATTCCCCTTACTCGTAATGATAGCATAGCGAAATAAAAAACCATTTCCTGCATGATGTAGGGAATGGTTTTTTTGTTGTATATGAAACGTCAAACAAACAGCGAAGCAAGGCTATAATCACTAAGATAATAACCGCATAGACTACGAATCTAAGCGCCATGTCTATGAGCACTTCCGCGCCTGTTTGCTCTTTATTGTCGTCCGCCTTTGATACAGATGCGAACTCGACCCTTCTAGTTGGAATACTCTCGTAAAATCGTTTAAAAATATGTCGGAAGTCGTGATAGAAAATCTAGGCTCTGGTACTTCGTTGAACTCGTGAATCCTGCTAACATGAAAAATTTGCTACTAATAATTCATGTTAGCGTCGTTTTTTACGATTTTATGAACGAAATAGATAAATTAAACCTAACTAAGCCCCCTGCCTATCGTAGCGCAAGGGGTTTTTACTTCATTCATTTTATTATGGGTGAATTTCCTCCAGTTGGAATAATTGAGCGTTTCGGAATTGGCTAGACGCAGGGTGTAATTGCTCTACTTTAATTGGATTTCCAACGGCGGCCGAAGCATTATGCACATCCCATACCATATTAGAATTCTTTTTATTGTGGAAAATAAAGTTTCCGGAGCCTGTATCTTCTAAAGTCCAGAGCATTTTATCATCAAGGTTGGTTTCTTGTCCTTCCCATTGCAGATTTCCGACACCAACTTCTCCGGTCCATTGAGCACTGTAACCAATAGGAGGAATTATATTTATCACATAGGCGTTTTTTGAGGCAACATAGAAAAATTCGTAGTAGTTAATTTCAGTCGTAGGATTTTTTTGTCCAAGTTGAAATCGAGTATTTACAACTAAATTTGGATTTAACTTAGGTTTGACAAAATACGTACCATTTTTCACTGTTTGATTTTCAGCAGCGTTTGCAGATTCTCCATGGAACATTGCAGTCACCAGTAACAATGTGGCAACAATAACTAAACTAATTTTTTTCATACAGCTCTTACCTCCATTTTCTATTTTCTTTTTTAGGTGTCGATTATAACATAAAATTATTTTTCCGAAGTGACATGGATGTAAGTTTTAACGTACATTTTTGTAAGGGCGCTACGATAGGCTGACGCACCAAAAAACCACGTAACCGTTAGAGTGAGTTTTTTTGCGTAAGAGCTATATGGCGTCAGACTGAAGGTTCAACTCCTTGCATTCAAATCGTTTTCGAAATAATACATAAATTATTCGGGATCGAATACGCGGCTTTCTTCGTCAAGCGGATTATTCATACACTCTTGAGCCCATCTCCTCGCGATTTTCCATAAAGTATTTATAATCATCCTTAAAGTGCCTGTATCTTTAAGTCGTATAAGCAACGTGTTATCACTGACGTTCGTGGACGACAATCACACATAAATCCTTATCCAGATAAGTAAGTCCTGTGGCGCTCATGTAGCTTTTTTGTATATGCATTTGATAATCGCTGATAGTGAGATCTCAGCAGGCTTTGCCGTACGCGTTTGTCCAACGACAGTTGTCAACGCCTTCTTATTAATTTGCCGACGAATCCCTCTCAGAGCGTAATGAAAAATTGATGTAGAGTGTATTAGTCTAACTTGGCGACTGCCTCCTAACAACATCAGATCACAAAAAAACGCTTCTTCCTAAAATGGAGAGCGTTTTTTGTATGTGAATGATTTTCAAAAATGAGGCCGGAGCAAAAACCACTTTCACATAAATACCACAAGTCCTTTTTTTCGAGTAGGATGTGAATCTTGCTTGACACAAATCGAGCGCTTGTAGCTGATTTATTTGGGTTATGCACTAAACCCTATTTCTATTTTTAATCCTCCAACTCAAATCGATCATGCAGTACTTGAGCTGCTTTAATCATTTTCTTCTCATCTACCACTGTTGAAACTTTGATTTCCGATGTACTAATCATCTTGATTGCTACATCATTATCCGTCAGCGCTTCGAACATGTGCGCCGCAACACCTGGGTTGGATACCATGCCTGATCCAACAATCGACACTTTGGCTAAGTTTTGTTCGGATTCCAACTTAGCGTATTGTAGTGCTTCCTGATGCTCTTCTAATACGGCTAATGTCTCAAGGAGCGCTTTTGTTTTAATTGTGAAGGAAAGGTTTCCGTGGCCCAGTCCCGTGATTCCTTGAATGATAATATCTACATCAATATTGTGATCTGCGAGCGTTGTAAAAACTTTTGATACGCGCATGTTTTCTTTCTTATCCCAATGAATTGTCACGCGGGTAATTTTATCTTCAAATGCGATTCCTCGCACGACTTTCGTATTTTCCACGGTCATTTCCTCCTCAATCATCGTTCCTGCTTCGATTTCATGGCTCGCTCGGACTTCAAGCGGAATGCGGTAGTTTTTCGCGTATTCCACTGCTCTTGGATGCAAAACGCCGGCTCCAAGATTCGCCAGTTCAAGCATTTCATCATATGTTACTTGGCTCAGCTTACGCGCATTTTTAACGTAGCGCGGGTCTGTTGTAAAAACGCCAACGACATCGGTGCATATACTGCATTTATCCGCTTCTAACGCGGCGGCAAGTGCCACGGCCGTCGTATCTGATCCGCCTCTTCCTAGCGTTGTAATTTCGCCCTCCCCACTGACACCTTGGAATCCTGCAACAATAACGATTCGTCCTTTGTCCAGTGCGGTTTGAATCATTTCGGTATCAATATCTAGAATTCGAGCATTACTCGCAACTGGCTCGGTCGTGATTCCAGCTTGCCAGCCTGTGTAAGATACTGCCTCATAATTTTTCTCGTGAATTGCCATCGAAAGTAAGGAAATCGTGATCTGTTCTCCGGTAGAAAGCAGCATGTCCATTTCGCGCTTACTTGGATGCTCACTGATTTCAAGCGCCATATCAACTAGCCGATCTGTAGACTTGCCCATCGCCGAAACAACCACAATAACTTGATTGCCTTTTTCAAATTCGCGAATAGCTTGGTCTGCTGTTTTTTTTATTTTTTCAATGGCGCCTACCGAGGTACCGCCGAATTTTAAAACTACTCTGCCAAAAAAATATCCCTCCTATTTCGGTTTTTCTTCATTCATTTTTGCAAATTTTGCGTGGACTGCTTCTGCCACAGCTATCGGTACGCCTGCTTCTTTTATTTCTGCAACAGACGCTACTTTTAGTTTTTTCATAGAGCCAAAATGTTTCAAAATCGCTTTTTTGCGACCTGGCCCAACGCCTGGAATGCCATCGAGTAAGGATTGGAAACCCGTTTTGCTTCGTAGTTGGCGGTGGAATGTGATAGCGAAGCGATGGACCTCATCTTGAATTCGTTGGAGGAGGTAAAATTCTTGGCTATTTCGGTGAAGCTGAACAACTGCTAGTGGATCGCCAAATAGGAGCTGACTCGTTTTGTGTTTGCTATCTTTGGCAAGACCAGCGACCGGAATATCAAGCCCCAATTCATTTACTAGCACATCTTTTGCGCTGTCAATTTGCCCTTTTCCTCCATCAATCAAAATGAGATCTGGAAGCGGTAAGCCTTCTTTAAGTACGCGCCAATAACGACGTCTCACTACTTCACGCATCGTTGCATAATCATCTGGACCTACAACCGTTTTGATTTTGTATTTGCGGTAATCGTTCTTACTCGGACGGCCGTCAAGAAACGTAATCATCGCAGAAACTGGGTCTGTACCATGAATATTCGAGTTGTCAAACGCTTCGATTCGGTTTGGTGTTGGAATTCCCATCGCTTCTCCAAGTCTTTCTGTAGCACCGACTGTTCGCTCTTCATTGCGCTCAAGTAGTAAAAATTTCTCATTTAGCGCAATTTTAGCGTTTTTATAAGCTAGTTTCACAAGGTCCTTCTTATTGCCGCGCTTCGGAACGAGAATCTTCGTATTTGGCAACAGCGCCTGAATCGCCTCTTCATCCACGTCATCCGGCAGAAAAATTTCCTGCGGTGGTATATGATTCGTTTTCTGATAAAACTGTCCGATAAATGTTAGGAAATCCTCATCTGCATCACTATAAAATGGAAATTGGGAAACATCGCGTTCAATCAATTTCCCCTGCCGAATAAAGAAAACTTGCACGCACATCCAGCCTTTATCAATCGCATAGCCGAATACATCGCGATCCACAAAGTCATTCATCGTCATTTTTTGTTTCTCCATCGTCGTTTCAATCGCCGTAATTTGATCACGATATTCCGCTGCTTTTTCAAACTCCATCGATTCTGCAGCCTCTTGCATTCGCGCCATTAAATCTTGCTTCACTTCTTTGTAACCACCATTTAAAAACTGTACAATCTCATCCGTCATCGTTTTATACGTATCCTGCTCCACCTTAAACACACACGGTGCCAGGCATTGTCCCAGATGATAGTACAGACAAACTTTACTCGGCATCGTCGTACATTTGCGTAATGGATAAAGCCGATCTAAAATTTTCTTCGTCTCATTCGCCGCGTAAACATTCGGATACGGGCCAAAATACTTCCCTTTGTCACGTTTCACTTTCCGTGTAATAATTAATCGCGGATGTGTCTCGTTTGTTATTTTAATGAAAGGGTAAGTCTTGTCATCTTTTAGCATAATATTATAGCGCGGATCATGCTTTTTAATTAAATTTATTTCGAGTAACAGGGCCTCCACGTTCGAGGATGTCACAATGTATTCAAAATCACGAATTTCTTGCACCAAACGTTGCGTCTTACCGTCATGCGATCCAGTGAAATAAGAGCGCACACGATTCTTCAAAATTTTCGCTTTGCCGACATAAATAATTGTGCCCTGCTGGTCTTTCATCAAATAACAACCAGGCTGATCAGGCAACAAGGCAAGCTTATTTCGGATATGTTCTGTCGTCATCATTCACCACCCCAATCTATCAGCGAAAAATACCATAGCAAGCGTTTTTTCCTGCTTCTATAGTCCAATTATCTTCCTCTTTCAGTGTAGCATAAAACGGCTTTGTTGCAACAAAAAAAGCTAGGAAAAATGAGAAGGAAACAGAAACTAAATCATGTTCCTCCTCACTTTAACCAGCTTTTTGAAAATGCTATAGGTATTTCGCTAAAACTTCATCTAATTCTTCTTTTGGACGATAGCCGATAATCGTATCAACCACTTCGCCGTCTTTCTTAATTAGTAATGTCGGGATACTCATTACACCAAATTTACCTGGTGTTTCTTGGTTCGCATCCACGTCCATTTTAACGATTTTTAATTTATCACCTTGTTCCGCGTCAATTTCTTCTAAAACTGGCGCAACCATACGGCAAGGACCACACCAAGTCGCCCAGAAATCAGTAAGCACTAGACCTTCGCTTGTTTCTTTTTCGAATTCTGCATCTGTAATTTCTTGAATAGCCATTTCTCTACCTCCTTACACATATTGTAACGCTAGTATAGCATTCCGTTTGTGTATGGAGCCAATAATCTGCTCAAATCTTACTTCAACTCGGCAATCGTTACTCCATTTCCACCTTCTGCTGCTGCACCGAATCGAATTGATTTAACCATTCGATGATGCTTCAAGAATTCTGTAACGCCTTGCCGCAACGCTCCTGTGCCTTTCCCATGAATAATACTAACTTGGTGATAGCCAGCAAGTAATGCAGCGTCGATATACTTATCCACTTGTTGTAACGCGTCTTCGTAGCGAACACCTCGCAAGTCCAATTCCGTTCTTGTAACCGAATTATCACTTTTCACCGTAGTTACGTGACGCAATTTTTTCGGTTGTTCCGGTTTCATATACTCTAGATCCGCTTCTTTTACTTTCGTCTTGATAATCCCAATTTGCGCATTCCATTCTTTACTATTCACTCGGTTTAAAAGTACTCCTTTTTGCCCTAATGATAAAATTCGGACTTGGTCACCTTGAGCAAATTTATGCGCGACTTTAGGAACATCATGCACTACTTTTTTCTGAATTGTTTTTGGCTTCACCTGGTTTAAACGGCTTCGCATCTCGATTAGCTCATGTTCTTTAAGGCCTGCTGCACCTTGAAGTTGCATTTTCCGTAATTCTTGGATGATTTCCTCTGCCTCAACTTCTGCTTTTTCGATGACATTAGCTGCTTTTTCGCTTGCTTTTTCCATCAATTTATCTTTTTGGTCGTGGTAAGCAATAATCTCTTTTTGGAGGTCCTTTTGTAATTTTTCTGCATCACGGCTCATTTGATACGCTTCTTCGTATTCCAATTCTGCCGCTTTACGTTTTTCTTCTAAACTCGAAATCATGTCATTCAAGTCTGCGCTCTCCGTATCTACCAAGCTTCTAGCGTCCTCAATAACCGCCTCATTCAACCCAAGACGGCGCGAGATTGCAAAAGCGTTACTGCGACCAGGAACACCTATCAATAAACGATACGTCGGGCTAAGTGTTTCCACATCAAATTCCACCGATGCATTTGTCGCAAATTCCCGATTATATCCATATGCTTTTAGCTCCGGATAGTGTGTTGTAGCCACTACGCTAGCTTGTTTCGCAGCTACCGCATCAAGAATCGCAATGGCAAGCGCCGCTCCTTCTTGCGGATCCGTCCCAGCCCCCAGCTCATCAAAAAGAATCAAGGAATCTGCATCCATTTTATCAAGAATCGAAACAATATTCGTCATATGAGAAGAAAACGTACTCAAACTCTGCTCAATTGACTGCTCATCACCAATATCCGCGAAAACGTGAGAGAACACAGCAAGCTCTGACTCTTCCTCCGCAGGGATCTGCAAACCAGCTTGTGCCATCAATGTCAATAGTCCAAGTGTTTTTAGCGTAATCGTCTTTCCACCCGTATTTGGTCCAGTAATTAGCATCGCACGGTAATCACCGCCAAGCAAGATATCATTGCTAACAACCGTTGCAGGGTCAAGCAATGGATGACGCGCACTAAACAATCTCACAACCCCATCTTGATTTATTTGTGGTGTAATTCCTTTCATCGATTTCCCAAACCTAGCCTTCGCAAAAATAAAATCAAATCGCGCGAGCACATACGTATTTTGCCTAATTTCTGAAATGAATTCTGCTAAAACAGCCGAAACTTCTGCTAAAATACGCTCGATTTCTTGCTTTTCTTTTGCTTGTAATGTGCGGCGTTCATTATTCATGTCTACAACGCTTTGCGGCTCAATAAATAGCGTTTGGCCTGAAGCTGATTGATCGTGGACAATTCCGCCGTAATGCCCTTTATATTCATGTCTTACTGGTAAAACATAGCGGTCATTTCGAATTGTAATAACCGTATCACTCAACATTTTTGAAGCATTCTTATCACGCAAATACTGCTCCAAGCGCTCGCGTACACGACCTTCCGTACGACGCAACGTCTGACGAATATTTCGTAAAGCTTCACTCGCCGTATCTAAAATTTCACCAGCCTCATCAACCGTGAGAGCAATCGTGTCCTCCGTATCGCGCATTGGCACAAGCTTACTAGCTAACTCATCCAGCAATTCTAGCTCAACACCTTGTTCCACAAGACCATCGATAAATTGCTTCATCAAACGACTCACGCGGAGATTGCTACCGGTTTGATAAAGCTCCAAACCACTCAAATCACCGCCAATTTCAAGGCGTTTCATATGTCCAGCCACATCATAAATACCAGATATCGGCGCAGCCCCACGTAACCGAATAACTTTCGCACCTTCCTCGGTTTCCCGTTGCGCTAACTTCACTTTGTCGATATCCGAAGTCGGCTCTAACGCTCGGATCGCTGCTTCACCCAACGCAGAAGAAGCAAATTCGAGAAGTTGCTGCTTTATTTTATCGAACTCTAAAATCGTTTCTACTTTTTTACTCATAATATTTAGCCCCAGTTAACGTCCTTCACTTACGGACGATTATTTTTAATAAACGCGAGAAAATCTTCTTTTCCCATCGTATTTAGTACATTCTCTTTACTCAACCAACCTTTCGTTGCCGCCCGAACGCCAATCTCCATGAAATCCAAATGTTGCGTATCATGCGCATCTGTATTTATCGCTACCCGCACCCCATGTTCTGTAGCAAGTTCCAAATATTTCGCAGTCAAATCTAAACGTTGCGGATTCGCATTGAGCTCGAGCGCCGTACCAGTTTTCGCTGCCATTTGAATCAACTGCTCCACATTCACGTTATATGGATCACGACGACCGATGACTCGACCTGTTGGATGCGCTATCAGGTGCACATAAGGATTTTCACAAGCTACTTGCAGGCGGTTCATGATTTCCTCCTCTGTTTGCGAAAAGCTAGAATGAATGGAAGCAATCACGAAATCCAAATCTTTCAGTAAATCATCCTCAAAATCAAGTGATCCGTCTGGCAATATATCCATTTCAATTCCTGACAAAATCTCAATTTCCGCATACTTCTCATTATAAGCTCTAATCTCAGTTTGTTGCTTGCGAATACGCTCTTCCGTCAACCCATTAGCGACTCTTAAAAACTGCCCGTGATCCGTTATCACCATATACTCATAGCCCTTCGCAATACACGCCTCAATCATTTCGGGCAACGAATACGCGCCATCTGACCAAGTAGTATGCATATGCAGATCTCCTTTTATATCCTCAAGTTGAACAAACGCTGTATCTGCCTTAATTCGATCAATCTCCGTACCATCACGCCGTACTTCAGGTGGCAAAAACGGAATAGTAAAATGAGCAAAAAAGGCCTCCTCCGTCTCAAATTGCTTCACATTTCCATTTTCATCCTCCACGCCATATTCATTAATTTTCTCTGCCTGTTGCTTGGCAATTTGACGCATCCGGATATTATGATTTTTTGAACCCGTAAAATGGTGCAATGTACTAACAAACTCGGCTGGTGTAACCATTCGGAAATCTACAGAAATCTTAATCCCATCAACCAGATCCACCGAAACTTTCGTATCTCCAGCGGCAATCACTTGATCAATCGTCTTAATCGCTAAAAGTTGTTCGGCTACCAAGTCTGGTTGATCTGTTGCAATAACAAAATCCAAATCCTTCACAGTTTCCCGCAATCTTCTAAAGCTGCCCGCATGTGAGAAGCGTACAATTTCAGGAATTCCAGCCAAATAAGCTTCTAAACTTTTCGCAATCGGTAACACATCATTTAGCGGATAACGATCAGGGCGTTCTCCCATTTCCTGAACCGCCTCCACCATCTTATCAACAGATTTCTGACCAAAACCTTTCAATGCTGATATGCTACCATCAGCCGCCTTAGCAAGTAGCGAATCTCGATCTACAACTCCCAACTCTTGATACAGTCGAGATAACTTTTTTCCGCCAAGACCAGGTACTTTTAGAAGTGGAACCAAACCTTCAGGAACCTCTTTTTTCAGCGCTTCCAGCTCCTCTGATTCACCCGTTTCTAAAAATGCTTGAATAATAACAGCTGTTGATTTACCGATTCCGCTAATCTTAGTAAAGTCATCTATTTCCGACAAACTGCGCTCATCCTGCTCTAATGCTAGTGCCGCCTTTCGAAATGCCGATATTTTGAAAGGATTCTCACCTTTTAGTTCCATATATAACGCAATCGTTTCTAGTAAATCAATAATTTTCTTTTTATTCATCATTCATCACTCCCCTTAAAAAGCAGAAAAGCTGGAACTGAGCAGCCCCAGCTTTTCGCTGACATCTATAAAACTATTTCGGTAATATCCCCGTCATCCATTTGTAGAATGCGTCGGACAATAATGGCGTGTTTTTCAAAATCCATTCTGCCACAGATGAGCCAGAAATCGCATTTTGTGCCCACTCTGCTGGGAAAATAGCACCAACGTATAAAATCAAGAAAACAATCAAATACGTTTGTAAAACTCCTAATGCAGCACCAATCAAACCATTTACCTGCCGTAAAACCGGTACATTGGTGACACCTTTAAACAAGGAAGCAATCATATGCACAACAATCGTTGCCACTAGAAAAATCATCAAGAAGGCAATACTATTGTAATACGCATTTTCTGTGTGAAGCGTTTCAAGTAACGCATAAAAATCATTCGACTTATCCAATTCAGGATATGGAATAAATGTAATATGCGGTGCTAACGCTTCATAATACTTATATGCTACAAAAAAGCTCAATAAATAACCAATCGTAATAATTAGCTGTCGTAAAACACCATTACGATAACCATTGAAAAATCCACCAATTAATAAGATGAGTATAATAACATTTAAAACCATTTATTCGCGTCCTTTAATCCGAGCCAGCTCTTTCTCCAACTCTTGGTATTTTTGCTCTAATTTCAGATAATCGTGCGTGGCATTAACGGCAGTCAAAACAGCTAGCCTTCCACTATCTAAAGAACGATTCTGTGCACCAATCTCATGCATCTTCTCATCCACTAGACGTGCGACTAAACGAAGATGTTCAGTAGATTCAACACCAACAATGGTATATTCTCTTCCGTATATAGTTGTTGTCAGTTTATTTCTAGTATTATCCGCCATCTGTTTTCCTCCTCATTCATTTCCTGCGCACACATTTATCCTACTTGTACCCCATCTTATCATGAATTGTAAACGAAGAAAAGCACAAATGTTCTAATTCAGAACGATTTCAGCCTTAAGTATGAAACAATCTCGTGAATTATGGTAAAATTAAAAGCGATGAACCTAAAGAAAGAAGATGATTCCAATCGCAAATACTGTTATCCAAGCAACACCAAAACAGATCGAAGCCATGCAAAGCGCTTATTTATCACATATGTCCGACAAAATACCACCTGGAGCAATTTTTGCTGTCAAAAAAACAGGGCTTTCTATCACCGCTTATAAATCTGGCAAAGTCATGTTCCAAGGGGCAAAAGGAGAACAAGAAGCCGCGAAATGGGGCACGGCAACAACACCAAAAACGAAGTCAACAAAAGTAAGCTCTTCCACTCTGCCTCCAGGTTTCGCATCCAAAAATGTTGCTGGATCCGATGAAGTGGGAACCGGCGACTATTTCGGCCCGATGATCGTCGCCGCATGTTATGTAGACCAAGCCATGATGCCACTTCTAAAACAGCTCGGTGTCAAAGATTCCAAAGCTATGACTGATCCAGAAATTTGTGAGATTGCTAAAAAAATTATCCCTATCATCCCTCACAGCCTCCTATTATTACCCAATCCTAAATACAACGAACTGCAGGCAAAAGGAATGAACCAAGGACAAATGAAAGCAATCCTGCATAATCGCGCTTTAGAAAATGTTCTCAAAAAAATAGCACCTATCAAGCCTGATGCGATTCTAATCGATCAATTCGCTGAAAAAAACACCTATTATCATTACCTCGCTAAAGAAGCTTCCGTCGTTCGTGAAGATGTTTTCTTTGCAACGAAAGCAGAGAGCCTACATCTCTCGGTTGCAGCTGCATCCATCATAGCCAGATCACGTTTTGTCGAAGCTTTTCATGAAATGGAGAAAGAACTCGGGTTAACTATTCCAAAAGGAGCGAGTTCAAAAGTTGATCAAGTAGCTGCTGATATTATAGATACAAAAGGAGAAGCGACACTCCAACACTACACGAAATGGCACTTTGCAAATACTGATAAAGCTCGTAATTTATCACATAGAAGCTAAACTACGGACTAAAAACGATATTTTCACCTACATTTTGAGGCGAGAATATCGTCTTTTATATGTTTGGAATCTGCCAATTTATCGGCGCTACATCGTTGTCTTTTAAATATTGATTCGTTTGCGAAAAATGCCGACATCCCATAAAACCACGATTTGCTGATAGCGGGCTCGGATGAACCGTTGTTAAAATTAGATGATTCGGATTCCGTAACAATACTTGCTTTGACTTGGCGTTGTTCCCCCACAACAAAAAGACGACTGGCTCCTCTTTTTGTCCAAGCAACGAAATAATCGTGTCCGTTAGCATTTCCCAGCCTTGTTTTGCATGTGAATTCGGCTTTCCTTCCCTAACTGTCAAAACAGTGTTCAGCAGTAATACGCCTTGCTCGGCCCAAGGTAATAAATAGCCATTATTCGGAATCTCCAAACCCAAATCACTCGCCAGTTCCTTATACATATTAACAAGCGATGGAGGCGTTCTAACACCTGGCTTCACAGAAAAAGACATCCCGTGCGCCTGCCCCGCTCCATGGTACGGATCCTGCCCTAGAATCACAACTTTTACATCTTTAAAAGCCGTATATTTCAGTGCATTGAAAATATCATACATATCAGGATAAACTTGCTGATTCCCGTATTCGACTTTTAAAAATTCACGTAGCTTCAAATAATAATCTTTTGTAAATTCTTCTTGTAAAAGCATGTCCCAATCATTTCCTAATTGAATCATAGTGTTCCTCCCGCTTATTCTTGATACCACAATTATACATGTATCACGCAAATAAATGAACCGTTTTCAAAATTTTTATTTAAAGATTTAGCCTCTAGATAAGAAATTGAAATTGGCGCGACTTCTTTTTAGCCAACATGTTTACGAAACCTCAATAACTCATCGACCTAAAACTTATTCCTCTATTTTATTATGGATAGAAGAACAGTTACAAATCGATGAGTTTTTTCTTTATGACTTACTAAACGAAAGTCTGCATGAGGTTTTTCTATTAGCGAATAACCGCATCAAATTTTGTCTCAAGCGCTGTTACAATGGCTTGATTGGCTTTTGTTACTTCCTCATCTGTCAATGTTCGTTCTGGATCGAGGAACGTGAGTGTGTAAGCCATCGATTTCTTATCTGCGCCCAATTTTTCGCCTTCAAAAATGTCGAAAAGCTGAATATCAGTTAGAAGTTTGCCGGCTTGGGCTTTGATTTCATTTTCTAGTGCTGCTTGACTCACTTCTTTATTTACTAGTAAAGCGATATCACGTGCCATGCTTGGGAATCTTGGAATCGTATGATACGCTACAGCTTTTTTCGGTGCTGCTAGCAATTGTGTGGCATCCAATTCGAATACGTATGTTTCTTTCAAATCCAGCTCAGAAGCAAGTGATGGATGAACTTGGGCGAGATAGCCGATTTCTTTTCCTGCTAGCCAGATGGATGCAGTTCTTCCTGGATGCAAATCTTGTTTTTCTGCTTGCTTCCAATCTAAAGCTTCTTCTAATCCCAGTTTGGCAACAACTCCCTCGATCATACCTTTTAATAGGAAGAAGTCAACTTTCTTGTCTTGTTTTTGCCAATTTGTTTCGTACCAGCTTCCTGTGATAAGCCCTGCTAAATGTTCGGTTTCAAGCGGTAAATTATCGCCTTGTGTGGCATAGAAAACCGTACCTAATTCGTATAGCGCAACATTGCTATTTTTGCGAGCTACATTATAACTGGCTGCTTTTAGGAGTTGTGGCACAATGCTAGTTCGCAAATGGCTGTGTTCTTCACTCATCGGCATAGAGAGCGAAACGGCTTTTTCTTCTGTAAGAGCTAACTTTGTTGCGGCTTGCTCGGTCGTTAAAGAATACGTCAACGCTTGGTTTAGTCCAGCACCTTCTAGATAGCGACGAATCGTTCTTTTAGCTGCTTGATCGACTGTTAGGTGCCCTGCTGAAACACTGCTAGGCAATGTCGACGGGATTTTGTCATAGCCATAAATACGTGCTACTTCTTCAAAAATATCCGCTTCGATCAGAATATCCCAGCGACGTGGCGGGATGGTAATCGCTAATGCATCGCCGTCTGCCACTAAATCAAACTGTAATTTTGCGAAAATATTATGCACTTCGTTTGAACTAATTTCGGTTCCTAATACTCGATTAATCCTCGTCAACGTTGTCTTAATAATATTTTCTGTTTTCGTGCGATTATCGACTTTTGCCATACCGCCAACGAGCGTTCCACCCGCAAGTTCAGTAATCAGTGTAGCACCGTGTTGCAAGGCTTTTTCCACTTTCCAAGCGTCGCTACCTTTATCATAACGAATGCTCGCTTCTGTTCTCAAATTAAGTTCACGAGACACACGCCCAACATAACTACTACTAAAAATGGCACCTTCTAGAGCAACAGTCGTTGTTGTATCGATAACTTCTGATGTTTCGCCGCCCATCACACCTGCGATTGCAATCGGAGTCTCACCATTTGTAATCACTGCATAGCCTTCATTTAATTTACGCGTTTCTCCATCCAATGTTACGATTTCTTCATCATTCATAGCTAGACGAACAAGAATTTCTTTGCTGCCAAGTCGTTCATAGTCAAATGCGTGAAGTGGTTGACCATATTTCAAGCAAATGTAGTTCGTCACGTCAACTACGTTATTATGCGGACGAATACCAGCTTTCATTAGCTTAGTTTGGAGCCATAGCGGTGATTCACCAACTACGACATCCTTTATCACTTGCATCCCGTAAAATGGCGTCGTTTCTGCATCCTTCACGCTCACTTGAACATAATCCGAAACATCACCTTGTGTTGCTAGTTCTGAAATCTCATCAAATACTGGCTTTTGGTCTACAATCGCACCAACTTCATATGCAACGCCCGTCATGCTTAATGCATCCGCTCGGTTTGGTGTAATCGCCATATCTAAAATCGCATCATCCAAGCCGAGTAATACTGTTGCATCTGCGCCAACTTGAACCTCTGCTGGCAATACAAAAATACCATCTGCAACTGCTTTCGGAATAGTTTTCCCTTCAAATCCTAGTTCTTGAAGGGAACAAATCATGCCCTCAGACACTTCACCGCGTAATTTCGCGCGTTTAATTTTCATGCCACCTGGTAATTTGGCACCCACACGAGCAACAATCACCTTTTGGCCTTTTGCAACATTTGGAGCGCCACAGATAATTTGAATCGGTTCTACTTCACCGACATTGACCGTACATTTATTGAGTGTATCCGCGTTTGGATGTTTTTCGCATGTGATAACTTCACCGACTACGATATTCGTGATGTCCGCATTTAAATGTTCCACGCCTTCTATTTCAATCCCACCACGCGTAATGCGCTCACCTAGCTCTTCTGCTGAAACTGCTAGATTTGGAAAATATTCTTTTACCCATTGATATGATACTAACATGCTTTTTCGCCCCCTTATTCTTTCACCGAAAATTGTTTTGTAAACCGCAAATCGTTTGTGTATAGGTGACGAATATCATCCACCGCATATTTCAACATCGCGACGCGTTCTGGGCCCATACCAAATGCGAAACCGCTATATTTTTTGGAATCAATGCCTGACATTTCAAGCACATTGGGATGAACCATGCCAGAGCCAAGAATTTCAATCCAACCGGTTCCTTTACACACGCGACAGCCTTCACCACCGCATTTGAAACATGAAATATCCATTTCAACAGACGGTTCTGTGAACGGGAAGAAGCTAGGACGCAATCTGACATCGCGCTCTTCGCCAAACATTTTTTTTGCAAGAACAGTCAGCGTTCCTTTTAAATCAGCTAATGTGATATTCTCATCTACAACCAAACCTTCAATTTGCGTAAATTGGTGGGAATGCGTCGCGTCATCATTGTCGCGGCGATACACTTTACCTGGGCAAATAATCTTAATTGGCCCATTCGCAAAGTCATGTTGCTCCATCACACGTGCCTGAACAGGGGAAGTTTGCGTACGCAACAACGTGTTCTCTGTGATATAAAAACTATCTTGCATATCGCGAGCTGGATGATCCTTAGGTAAGTTCAACGCCTCAAAGTTGTAGTAGTCCTTCTCGACTTCTGGCCCCTCCGCGATGGTATAGCCCATTCCGATAAACAAGTCTTCAATCTCCTCAATAACTTGCGTCAACAAGTGGGCTGTCCCTTCTTTCACAGCCGTTCCTGGAAGCGTCACATCGATTGTTTCATTTGCAAGCTGCTTCTTAATCTCAGCTGCGCCTAACGCTTCTTGCTTTTCCTGAATTGCATTCGTTAATTCTTCTCGAACCTCATTCGCGATGGCTCCCACTTTTGGGCGTTCTTCTGCAGATAATTTACCCATTTGCTTCATAATTTCGGTCATCGGTCCCTTTTTACCCAAATACTTCACACGTAAATCGTTCAATGTTTCCAAACTTTCCACAGCCGCGATTTCTTTTACAGCCTCTTGTTTCAATTGTTCCAACTGATCTAACACGCTACTTCACTCCTTATTTTTAGCCAAAATAAAAAACCTTATCCACAAAGGGACGAGGTTTATAATCACGCGGTACCACCCTAATAGACAGCAAAAAGCCATCCACTTCATTCAAATAACGGCTTCACACCGATCTGCCTTTCATTAAAAAAATCCCGACAGCGACTCCAGAGCTGAAATGTTCGCAAATACGTATCATAAGGTTATTTCCAGTCTAAGATAACCTCTCCCTAAAAATGCATCCGTATAACTACTTGTCCCCTTCAATGTCTTTCTCATATATTTAGTTGATAGCTTTCATTATAGTATGTTTGAATCGAATTTTCAAGACAAAAAATAAATATGACTCTCAATCATCATGAAACATGATTAAGAGTCATATCTCAGCGTGTCGACAAACACTCATTTTCGTCGTTAAAACTCCGTTCCAGTGCTCTTCTACACTGCGTTTCGCATAACTTCTCACATGGTCGGGGATAAGACTCCCTCCTTGTTTTCAGTCAACGTACTCTAGTACGCTCCGCACTTGTACTCATTTTTGCCTAGAAACTAAGCATTTGTTGCCACGCTGAAGTTTGGTGGGATATCATATGAAGTAGTTTTTCTACAGTCTAGAGTCATATCTTTTACTAATTCTCAGCTGGGGTTAGCTCAATCCAATTCTCTGCCCATTCCTGAACTTGAATCATCACTTTCTCCAAGCCTTTACCTTTTTCAGTCAATACATATTCAATACGAACAGGTGTCTCTGGGTACACATGTCGCACGATGATTCCGGATTCTTCTAACTCTTTTAAGCGCTCAGCAAGGACACGATCACTCATTTGCGTAATCTCGCCTGCAATTTCCTTAAAGCGTTTCGGTCCATCCAACAATACATTAATAATCAGACCAGTCCAACGCTTACCAAGTAGCGAAAAGGCATTCTCGAACTTCGGACACATTGTATGCGTTTGTTCTTTCATTGTTCTCACCTCTAGAAGTATTATACCACATTCCAAGCCAGAAAGTAACTCATTTAAACTCACCAACTTACAATTAATAAGCGTTTCAACCCATTGAAAATTCACTTATTTAAGCGTAAAATAAAAGTAGCAGATAAGCTAATGCCCGTAAATTATGATTGGAGGGACTATCAATCATGACTCAATCTAGGTATGTTGTAAAAAGTAGCGTAACAGAAACCATGGATTTAATCAAATTATCTCAATCAACAAAGGATATCGTGTTTGAAGAGCTTCGCCAGTTCGGAGCTTTCCATCAAGGCATGTTGACTTATGACCAATCTTCTCTACGCCCCGGTAACCATACCGCTCTATTCATTGTTGTTCATGATTTTAACCACGTAACCGAAGTCACTATGATCTCAACAGGCGGCTCTGGTACCTTATTTAACATCGATTGGAGTGCAGCGAAAGGAATTATTGGTGGGGTGAAATCAGCTTTGAAACCAGTGCTTATTAAAGAAGTAAAGATCTCCGACTAGCAAACAAAGAGTACGAACCTGATTTTTAGGATCGTACTCTTTTTGTAGCCTGATTAGAATTACTTCCTCAATCCATACATCAAAATCCCTGCTGCGACCGCAACGTTTAGCGACTCACTTGCACCATATATTGGTATGTATACCTTGTGCGTTAATCGTGTTTGAAGTTCCACCTGAATACCATTCCCTTCGTTACCAACCATCAACGCCAACGTTTCTCGAGGCTCCACTTCTTGTAATTTTGTCGCTGTATCGTCTAAAACGGCCCCAAAAATAGGCACGCCTTCTTCTTCAAAACGCTCAATCCAATGCAGTAAGTTCGCTTGCAAAACTGGAATGTGAAAATGGCTCCCTTGTGTCGAACGAATTACCTTTGGATTGTATAAATCGGCGCTTCCACGCCCTAAAACGACCGCATCATATCCAGCAGCATCAGCCGTACGAATCAAAGTCCCTACATTCCCCGGATCTTGAACACCGTCTAGTAGCAAAAACTTTTTACCAAATAGCATCATAATTTCTGGATCTTCCATCTTCACAACGGCAAAAATTCCTTGATCGGTGATTGTTTCACTGATACTTGTCGCAACTTCTTTATTCACATAAAACACAGGGATATTCGTGGTGTTCCAGCCTTCCGGAATTTTCACATTCGGTGCTACAATCAGTTCCGTTACCAAGCCGTCTTGACGTAACGCCTCCTCCACAAGATGAAACCCTTCTACTAAATATGAAAATTCTTGCTGTCTGCCTTTCTTCGTTTGTAATTTACGCCAATTTTTGACGCGGTCATTTTTCGTTGATTTAATCATTTCCACGATTCATCACACTCCCATTCTTGTCTATTATAGCATATTGGATAATTATTCGGAAAAAGCTTATTTTCAGGTTGTTATCTCCTACTAAAAACTGTTATAATACGTTAAAGATGAAACGCACTAAAGGGGAGATTGAAACTATTATGCAAACAAATCGAGAACAATGGACATCAAAATTTGGATTTATTTTAGCATCAGCGGGCTCTGCAATTGGGTTAGGTGCACTGTGGAAAATGCCTTATGTGACAGCAAATGCAGGTGGTGGTGCTTTCTTTCTGATTTTTGCTATTTTCACTATTTTTATTGGTTTGCCAGTTTTGCTTGGAGAATTTGTTATTGGCCGGAACACGCAGAGTGGCACAATTGCTGCTTACCGTAAGCTTGCACCCAATACGAAATGGGATTGGACTGGGCGCATTGGCGTTGTTACTTGCTTTTTAATTCTTGCTTTTTATTGTGTAGTTGGTGGCTGGGCGTTGCTCTACATATGGAAGGCTCTAACAGGAGCACTTCACAATCTCTCTGTAGAGGCATTAACTGAGCTGTTTGTGGCGACTTCTAATGATCCGTTTCAAGTGATTTTAGCCACAGTAATTTTCATCGCGATTAATTTTTTCGTTTTGCTAAAAGGTATTACAGCTGGTATTGAGCGTGCGAATCGCTGGATGATGCCTGCTCTGTTCATTTTTTTGCTCATATTGATTGTGTACGCCTTGACATTGCCGAACGCGATGGATGGTGTGATTTACTTTTTAGAGCCGAAATTCGGTGATTTATCTTCGGACGGAATTTTGCAGGCGCTTGGACAGAGTTTCTTTTCATTAGCTGTTGGGGTTGGTGGAATGATCACGTATGCTTCCTATTTAAAACGTGATGTATTCTTGCCAAGTAGTGCGTTAACCATTGCCTTGATGAACTTGCTTGTTTCTTTGTTCGCAGGCCTTGCGATATTCCCAGCTGCATTTTCATTCGGAATCGAACCACAGGCAGGACCTGGGCTACTATTTATCGTCTTGCCAGCAATTTTCAACCAGGTTCCGTTTGGCATTGTACTTTTGCTATTATTTTTGGTGCTATTCCTATTTGCAGCGCTGACGTCTAGCTTCAATTTATTTGAAGTCCCAGTCACCGCATTCCTCGAAAAACGGCCAGCAGCTAGGAAACAAGTGCTCTTAATCGTTGTTGCGGTAGTTACGTTACTCGCCGTTCCCACTTCATTAAGTACGGGAGCGCTTGCTGATGTCACTCTTTTCGGAAAGAATTTATTCGAAATTGCGGACTATCTCGCATCCAATATCTTACTTCCAATTGGTGCTTTCTTGATTGCTATTTTTGTCGGATTTCGAATACCGCGCCAGGTTTTACTAGATGAAATCACATCAGATGGAGCTTTTCGATTCAAACTTTTTGCCGCTTGGTTATTGATTTTGAAATATGTATGCCCTGTTGCGATTTTCCTTGTATTTTTGCAACAGTTGGGAATTCTATAATGATGAAAAACGATGATGCGAAATCAAGGCATCATCGTTTTTTTTGCTATAAACTTGTGAAAACTTGTTGGATTGCAAGCTCCACATTGTCATTATGATAATCGAGCTCATCCAGCGCTTCAATCGGGTCTACATAAAGCGCACGCGTCAACAATTCCGAATAGGCCACCGGTTCAAGCCCTGCTTCCCGACCTGCTAATTCGTTTTCATGCGCCTCTTTCATAGCAATTGCTTGGAGTTCGCGGAGTGTCAGTGTTTTAATCTGAGTATCTGATTTCATTGCCCGTTTTGCAAGTGTTAAAAAAGTCTCATTCGATATATTGCGCCAGCCAAGTGTATAACTTTTAGATGGAACTTCATCGTTTGTCGCCCCAATGAGCGCCTGTGCTACCTGTTTCGCTGTCATATAGCATGAGCCACCCGTCGCCTTGTTATGATGATTAACGTACAGTGGAAACTCCGCGCGATGCAATCGTTTTGCATATGTTTTCCACGCTGAGACACGGCCAGGCACTAAGCCAACAACATATGGCAAACGCAAAGCCACTGTGGTTAACCCATTCCCGTTTTCCTGCATTAGACGCATTTCCTGCTCAACACTTGCATAAATATATGGATGGAGCCCTGTCAGCTGTAACTCCGGCCACAACGCATGAAAATAATTATAAAAAGAGGTACAGAGAATGAATCGCGACATCCCAGCTTGCCTCGCGAGTTGTGCCAAATGCTGAACAGGCTCCACATTCATCTGAAAGAAAAATTCTTTCGCTGGTTTCTTCGGAATATAGTGCGAATTCACACCACCCGCAAAAACAAAAATATCATGCCCTTTTAAAAATTTCACAATCTCAGCATCAGACATGTTATTTATATCACCAAAGTGATGCTTGGCACGCGAATCTAGCACGTGATTTGTCGGTACTGGTGGCAAAGAGAACGTCGTTACCTGATAATCCTCCGTGTCCAAAAACGCTTCCGTTGCGGCGTAACCTATTAGACCCGTCCCACCAAGAATAAATACGGATTTCACTGTTGTAAAACCTCCCAGCTCGTTCTGAAGTGGTGTTACTGTTTATCCTAAACGAATCTCTTTTACTTTATCTGCGTCTAGACGTTTCACAACTTCGATAATCAGTTTCACCGCATTTGTAAAATCATCACGGTGAAGCATCGATGTGTGCGAGTGGATATAGCGCGTCGCAATCGTGATAGAAAGTGATGGAATGCCATTTCCAGTCAAATGAATCGCACCCGAATCTGTACCACCTGCAGCGATTGCCTCAAACTGATAAGGAATTTCAAGCTCATCAGCAACATCTGTCACAAAATTGCGCAATGGGGCATGACTAATCATCGATGCGTCATAAATAATAATTTGCGGACCTTCCCCCATCTTGCTGACTGCTTCTTTCGCTGTCACTCCTGGTGTGTCCCCTGCAATACCAACGTCAACTGCAAACGCAATATCTGGCATCACTTGATGTGCTGATGTTTTAGCACCACGCAACCCGACTTCTTCTTGCACAGTACCAACACCGTAAACAACATTCGGATGTTTTTCCTCTTGTAATTGACGCAAAACTTCAATCGCAATCGCAAGCCCAATCCGGTTATCCCAAGCTTTTGCAAGCAAATATTTTTCATTTTTCATCACAGTGAATTCAAAGGCAGGCACAATCATATCGCCAGGTTTAATTCCCCAGCTCACAACCTCTTCTTTATCTGCAGCACCAACATCGATGAACATATCTTTAATATCAAACGCCTTTTGACGCTCTGCTGCACTCATCAAATGCGGCGGCTTAGAACCGATAACCCCCGTAATCTCTTCTCCAGAACGCGTTACAATGGTTACACGTTGCGCCAGCATAACCGAACTAACCCAACCGCCAATTGTTTGGAATTTGATGAAACCCTTCTCATCGATTTGGGTTACCATGAACCCTACCTCATCCAGATGGCCTGCAATCATAATTTTCGGACCACTTGTATCCCCTGTTTTTGTTGCAATCGCACTACCAAGTCCGTCTGTTTCAAACGTATCTGCAAGTGGCTCTATGTATTGTTTGAAGACTTCACGTACCGCACGCTCATTTCCTGAAATACCCTTTGCGTCGGTCAGTTCTTTCAACATTTCTAACTGTTTATCCATCTATTGTTCCTCCTTGAAATTACATCTCTACTTTGTACAGTATACGCGATTTCTATCGACAAAACCACTTGTAGGCATAAAAAAAGGCGAACAGGAATTAGATTCTCCGTTCACCACTTTTGTTCGTTGCTTATTTAGCTAGAGCGTCTTTTGCTTGTGTCGCGATTTGCGTGAAAGCTACTTCATCGTGAACGGCAAGATCCGCTAACATTTTACGGTTCATATCAATACCAGCTAATTTCAAACCGTGCATGAATTTGCTGTAAGAAAGATCATTCAAACGAGCCGCTGCATTGATACGTGCAATCCATAATTTACGGAAATCACGTTTCTTTTGACGACGATCACGGTAAGCATATTGGTAAGATTTCATTACCGCTTGGTTTGCTACTTTATATAGTGTGTGCTTCGAGCCATAATAGCCCTTTGCTAATTTAATTATCTTTTTACGACGTTTGCGTGTTACTGTTCCGCCTTTTACGCGTGGCATATAAATTACCTCCTAATGGGTTTTCACAAAAATAGATTCTGTGTTTTTCCGTATTAAAACTTACTTATTTCATTTTAGCGACCATTTGACGAATACGTCTGAAGTCACCTTTTGAAACTAACGCACTTTTACGTAGTTTACGTTTTTGTTTTTGAGATTTGTTTGCGAACATATGACTTGTGTAACCGTGCGAACGTTTTAATTTACCAGAACCTGTTCTTTTGAAACGCTTAGCAGAGCCACGGTGAGTTTTCATTTTTGGCATGAATATTTCCTCCTCTAAAACTTTACTTCTCTTGAATTGGTGCAAGGACTAAGAACATTGAACGTCCGTCCATTTTTGGTCTTTGCTCAATTGTACTAAGATCTTCACACTCTTTTGCAAAGCGGTCAAGCACCTTCTGACCAATTTCTTTATGGGTAATCGCACGTCCTTTAAAGCGGATAGAGCATTTTACTTTATCGCCTTTTTGAAGGAACTTGCGCGCATTACGTAGTTTCGTATCGAAATCATGTTCGTCAATCGTAGGACTTAAACGAACCTCTTTCATTACGATGATTTTTTGATTTTTGCGAGCTTCTTTGTCTTTCTTCTGTTGCTCAAAGCGGAATTTACCATAGTCCATAATACGGGCTACTGGCGGTTTCGCTGTCGGTGCAACTAGAACAACATCCAAATTGGCTTTCTCCGCAATTTCAAGTGCTTCAGCTTTTGTTTTAACTCCAAGCTGTTCGCCATCTTGATCAATCAATCTTAATTCACGTGCACGAATCCCATCGTTTACTAACATGTCTTTGCTAATGGTGAGCCACCTCCATAAATTATTACTCATAACAAGTGAAAGTACGCATTAAAAAAAGCGCCGGTTTCATTACAAACCCGCACATCAGAAAATTCACATAGTACATACGTGAACCATAATTCCAATTCTTTGCCTGCAAATATATATTTACGAGGCGAGAAGCGGGATGCTCCTTCTTTCTTGTCATTCATTAACCAGAAGTTATTGTACCACGGCTAGACTGCATATGTCAAATCACCTACTCATTCGACCACGAGATTTATCATACCAAAGTTTTTGTGGCTTTTCAAGAGCTTTTCGGAAACTTTTTCAAATTTCGAGTTCTTGAAATAGAATTTTAAATGGGCTGTTAATCGTTTGCTTCATGATTTGTGTCATGATTTCGTCTTTTTCAGATTGGCCAATTGGTTTTGTGGCACCTGCTTTATTCCAATTTTTAACGGATGCAGGATCAGCGATGAAACCACCGCGAACGAGCTCACCGGTCAGTTGAAAGTGTTGACCGGATTGATTTTCGACAATGATATGGTTGTTGCGGGCTGTAAGTATTAGTTGACTGGTTTGCGTCATTTCTCCCAATTCAATTCCCAACTAAATCCAAATTTATCAACAACCTTCGCATGAACTGCTCCCCAAAACGCTTCTTGGAGCTCCATCTCAACTATCCCTTCTTCAGCCAGCGCTGTATAAATTGTCGTAATTTCTTCCTCTGAGTCAAACTCCAATCCAAGCATAACGCTATTTCCTTCTGTAACTGGTGTTTGGAAAATATCATTGAGGTATAATGTCAATTGCTCATTAATAACGATTTCTGCATGGAGGACTTTGTTTGGGTATTGCTCAAAACCAGGAATTCCATCTGACATTTGCAAATTTTTGATTTCACCACCAAAAATAGCGTGGTAATAAGAAACAGCTTCTTTGCAATGATCGGTTGTTAAATACGGTATTAGTTTTTTCATTTTCAACATCCTTTCATCTTTATTAATACAATCAGGATACGCGATATCGTCATTATTTGCAAATGAAGCTTCTCTATATAACAAATTAATCTCAAAACTTGACACTTTTATAGTTTAGTTATAAACTAAAGGTGTTAACAACCTAGAAAATACTATATGTAGAAAAGTTAAAGAAACGGGGGTATAAAAGAATGACTGTACAAGAAAGGTTACAACGGATTAATGAGTTAAGCCGCCTCTCTAGAGAATACCCACTGACAGATAGCGAAAAAAGAGAGCAACGTCATTTAAGGCAAGAATATATTAAAAGTTTGCGGTTTGGCTTTAGAAACATGGTAGAAGGCCTAAAAGTAATGGATGAAAACAATAATGATGTCACACCAGAAAAACTTAAAAGAATTCAAAAAGAAAAAGGTATTCATAATCGCTAAAGCACTCATAGCGATATAAAAATAGGAGGAATAATTTATGACTTATCAAGAAATTATCCATTTTTGGTTTGAAGAATGTGAACCGAGCCAGTGGTTTAAGAAGGATGAACATTTCGATGTATTAATTAAAGAACGTTATCAATCCATTCATAGTCAAGTGGCTAACGGAGAAAAAGCCAACTGGCGCGAAACAGTAGCAGGACGATTAGCTGAAATTATCGTATTAGATCAGTTTTCAAGGAATTTATACCGAGATGATGCTCGTTCTTTCGCCTATGATGGCATGGCCTTAGTTTTAGCACAGGAGGCTATTGCCTCAGGGGAACTAGATGCGTTATCGGTTACACAACGGGCCTTCTTGTACATGCCCTTCATGCATTCTGAATCATTAATTATTCATGAGGAGGCCGTGAAACATTTTTCTGAGGTTGGGATGGAATCAAATCTCCAATTTGAGCACAAGCATCGCGATATTTTACTGCGTTTTGGACGCTATCCTCATCGAAATGCTATCTTAGGAAGAGTCTCTACAGAAGAAGAAATCGCCTTTCTAAAAGAACCAGATTCCTCTTTTTGAGTCACACAGAAAATAAACAAAAGACGATTGGCCGCTTGAGCCCATCGTCTTTTGTTTTAATAAAATTAACGAATTTCTTTAATACGAGCTGCTTTACCACGTAGATCACGTAGGTAATACAATTTCGCACGACGTACTTTACCACGACGTAATACTTCTAATTTAGCGATACGCGGTGTGTGTACAGGGAATGTACGCTCAACGCCAACACTATAAGAGATTTTACGAACTGTAAAAGTTTCGCTGATTCCTGCTCCACGGCGTTTGATTACAACACCTTCAAAAAGCTGAATACGTTCGCGAGTTCCCTCGACAACCTTCACGTGAAGGCGAACAGTATCACCAGGACGGAAGCTAGGCACGTCTGGATTTAATTGACTTTTAGTAATTTCATTGATTAACAAATTCATTACACTTCATCTCCTTCCAACAGACATTCTTTCATTCAACATATGTAATGAAGCGGAACATCGTTATAAAACTGGATTTGTCCAGTTACTAATCTAATCTATCACATTTATCATGACCTGTAAAGTATTTTTTCTTGATGGCTAAAATATGGTATGATAGAGTCATCTAATTTGATTGAGAGGATGTGTGCCAAAATGAGAGCAATGACACAAAATAATCTCACACAATTAACTACATTGCCATACTTATTCCCCGTAAATTGTTATTTGGTAACAGATGGAGACTTCCTTACGCTTATCGACACAGCTTTGCCTATGAGCGCTAACAAAATTATACAACATATCGCGGCTACTGGCCTACCACTCCGCTATATTATTTTAAGCCATGCGCATGGTGATCACATTGGTTCTATACAAGCAATTATAGAGGCATATCCAGATGCGGAGGTTATGATTTCTGATAGGGAACTGCAATTAATTAAAAGGCCTGAAACATATGCCTTTGAAGCGCAAAAACCAATTAAAGGCTCTTATCCAAAAGTATTTCCCGTTAAAGTGACCAAAACGATTGGCGAGGGCGATATGATTGGTTCTCTATCCGTAATCGAGACACCTGGGCACACGCCGGGCTCCATCTCTTTTTTAGATAACCGAACGAGAGCCATCATGGTTGGCGATTTAATACAGACACAAGGCGGCATTGCAATTGCAGGCGATACTCGTCCACTCTTCCCTTTTCCGACAATGGGAACGTGGGATTTAGAAACCGGTATTGCCTCTACCGAAAAAATCTTGTCGCATCATCCAAGCTTACTTGCAGTTGGACATGGACGAATGGTTCCAGAACCGATGCTCGCACTCGAACAAGCACTAACTCGCGCGAAAAAAAAGATTACAGCAACAAAGAAATAGAGAGCAAGCGTATGAGGCGGCTCTCCATTTCTCTTTATTAAAATCTCGTAATCTTTGTCATAACGACTGTTCCGTAGCCAACTTGACTCATGAGTAATTTACCATCTTCTTCACGGATAAACTGCTCCTCAAAATGGCAATTAAGAACAGCATCACCACCAAGTTCATGCGCTTGCTCTTGCAACCCACGAACAATACCAGAAAAATCAGATGTTGCCGCCCAACCTACTTTTGCTTCTGCTTGCACGTAATTGCGAACAAATACCACTTTTACAACATCGTGATTTACCGCAGTCGGTCCAGTTGATACGAGCACTGACTCCACGTCACGGTTCAACACATCATCGCGATTTTCTGCCTCTTCATTTTTAAAAATTCCCATACCTAGTCCACTCCTTTTTGTATCTCCTCTAACCACTTTCGTTGCTGATCAGATAAAGTATAACTTTCAAGTAAGTCTGGCCGGCGTTCCCATGTTCGACGCAAAGATTCACGCTCTCGCCACTCCTCAATCAATTTATGATTCCCATTTAAAAGCACCTCTGGAACCTCCATATCACGAAACTGTGCTGGTCGCGTGTAATGTGGGTGTTCAAGTAAACCTGTAGAAAATGAATCCGTTACAGCCGAATCCGCATTACCAAGCGCTCCTGGTAGCAAACGAATCACACTATCCATCATCGCCATTGCCCCGATTTCACCACCTGTTAAGATATAATCACCAATCGAAACCTCATCTGTTACTAGAAACTCACGGATTCTCTCATCATATCCCTCATAATGCCCACAGATAAAAATCAAATGTTCCTCTCGTGCAAATTCCTCCGCCAATTTCTGATCAAATCGCTTACCAGCTGGGTCCATTAAAATGATTCGCGGATTTGTATTCGGTGTACTCGTTCGCAAAGCTTCCACCGCCGAGAAAATCGGTTGCGCCTTCAAAAGCATCCCAGCCCCACCGCCATATGGGTAATCATCCACCGTTTGATGCTTTCCTTCTGCATATTCCCGAAAGTCCGTAATAGAAACATCTACAAGCCCTTTTTCAATTGTTTTTTTGATAATTGAATTTCCCGTCATACCGTCGAACATCGTTGGAAAAATCGACAAAACATCCATTTTCATTTAGTCAAACAATCCTTCCATAACAGAAATCGTAATTTTCTTATCCTTGATGTTGACTGACTTCACAACGTCTGCGATATAAGGTACAAGCTTATCCTTTTGCCCTTTCTTTTGCACAACCCAGACATCATTTGCACCTGGCGTCAAAATCTCGCTAATTTCACCCAGCAACTCGCCTTCTTCCGTGTAGACCTCACAACCGACAATCTCATGGAAATAATATTCATTCTCCTCCAACTCACCCAGTTGTGATTCTGGCACTTTCAGCATTCCGTCACGCATCCGCTCCACATTATTAATTCCAATAATACCCTCAAACGTCAACAAATCAAAATTCTTATGTTTCCGGTGTGTCTTGATAATCAATTTTTCAGGTTTTTTACCACCTTTTGCAAATAAAAATAATTCACTTCCTTGAGCAAATCGCTCATCCGCAAAATCTGTCTGCGAAATCACGCGTACTTCTCCCATTAAACCGTGTGTATTTACTATTTTTCCTACATTAAACATCTGCTCCATACTTTCACCTCTAGCGTATTTCTACTATAATATTGTCTTTTACTAAAATCGTCTTAGTAAACATCGAATCGTCCCAAGTATCGCCAACTGCAACATCTAGAATAGCATCTAATTCTTGCTCTTTAATTTCGCTTCCTAGCGGTAAAATGTCTAACTGTTCCACTTGAAATTCAATGAGCTTCACTTTCTCATAACGCATTTCTATTTCTTTAGCAAAATAGTTGTTCACCGACTCTTGATTAAACTTGTTTCTACGCTCCATCTTTTTTTGTTCAAAATGAAGTTGATCACTTTCCTTTTGCAGCTTTTGTCGTTGCTCTGAGTAGTATTGCAATAACTTTTCTTTACTTCTTACTGTGAGAACTTGCTTTAAAGTAACTTTTTGGATAATTTTCATGCGGAACACTCCTTTATCCGTTGAAGGTGTTTGTTTTATTGTAACACATTGAAAAGCTGAACGGGCTCGTTCAGCTCCGAAAAAATTTGTTAGGGGCCGTAGTAAAAAGCCGTTCTTGCTTTTTATGGAGGGCACGAAAATTTCGAGGAGGTATCCCGTTAAGCTGGATCTAAAAGCGGTGATAGACCAAAAAACGAGGCGTTCCCGCGAACATGATTGCCCCGTACTATGAACCATTATCAAATTAGTCTGAGTCTCTCATTTAGGTTCTAAAAAACATGGCAAAAAAGTATCAATTTACCGCTATACCTATTTCAGCGTCAAACGGCTACTGGTGGATTACCTGCCAATTTATTCTAGATTGGGCATTCAAAAAGACTAAAGGATTACCTGCTCGCTTCGCTCTCATGCATATTGGAGCCGTAATTCACTTTGTTCAAACGGCTCCAACAAAAAACCACCTCACAAATTAATGTGGGCGGTCATTCAATGATTTCGAGACGCACTTTCTTCTCGCTACGGTTTCCGGATGCATAGACAAGCGTGCGAATCGATTTCGCGATTCGTCCTTGCTTGCCTATCACGCGGCCCATATCATCTTTGTTTACTGATAATTTATAAAGAAGGCTTGTAGCGCTCTCTTCTACCGCGACAACAACGTCATCTTGATAATCGACAAGAGGCTTTACGATGGTTAGAATTAAATCCTCCATAGCCATGACCTTTATTACTTACCTAGTTTTGAATTGTGGAATTTTTCCATAATGCCTTCATTTGACAACAAGTTACGAACTGTGTCAGATGGTTTCGCGCCATTATGCAACCATTTTAAAACTGCTTCTTCGTCGATTTTCACTTCTGCTGGGTTCAATAGTGGATTGTATGTACCCACTGTTTCAATTGAACGGCCATCACGTGGAGAACGAGAATCTGCAACTTGAATACGGTAGAAAGGTTTCTTGTTAGAACCCATACGTTTTAAACGAATTTTAACTGCCATTTATATATACACCTCCATAAAGTCTTACACAAGTATATATATTACCAGTAAAGAATTTGTTTGTAAAGTGTTTTTTCTTTACAGGTGCATTTTTTCTTTCTTTTTTTCTGGCAAATTAGCTGTTATCCTATTTAAATAGCGACAGTAGCCCGAAATATTGTGTTCCACATCATCAATTCGAACACGGAAAGAATGGTGTCTAATAAAGAAACTATGCATAATTCGCGCTGGATTTTTATAATACATGGCGAGCTCCGGATAGAAAAATCCATTGAGTTGATAATCCGCTCGTTTTTCGATTGTTCGCTCTAATTTCTCACGATTAAAACCTTGGAGTAGATATCCCTTATTCGCAGCTTCAATTCGTTCGCACATATCATGGGTAGCAACTGTCAATTCTAAAAAAGTCGGGAATGTTGTTTCGCGGTCATGAATAAAGTCAAGACGCCCAGCTGCATTTTTTAGACCAAATTCAAAATAACGATCTTCTGGTAAATATTTCATTATTTCATTTGTGCAGTAGCTAAGCCAATGATCATGATTTTTCCAATATTCTTTTTCTATAAAATGATTAAAAGCCTTCGTCGCAACATCTAGCCAGCGTGAATCCCGGTCAATTTCATATAGACGCAATAAGCCAAGAACCGCCTCGCCATCATAATAAATGATTCGAAAAGCATCTTTTACAGCCAATGTTGGATATTCTAACACATGAATAAACTGGCCATTCTCCTGTTGTTGGTCACAAATCACATGTGCCAATTTCTGACACAGATCCAAATAATCATTATTTTTAGTCACCTGAATATACTTCGAAAAAGCCAGAATTGCTGCCGCATTTGCGCCTAGTTTAATTTCATTGTTATCCCGTTCGATGACATAGGCACGATCCCCCTGCTCCCTTATTAAGTCAATAGCCAGAAACCGCAATGCCCGCTCTGCTGCCCGCAAGATTTTCTCATCACCAGATACTTCATACGACTCAATCATAGAATAAGTCGAACTCGCATGGCGTAAACTGTTGTAGTGCTGGATTTTCTTATCAAAGCACGAAAAGTAACCATAAATAAATTCGCCATCTACGCCGACCTGATCCGCCAAATACGCGCCAGATTGCTGGATAAGCTCGGCTACATCAGACGGTTCCAAGTGTGATATCACACGCCGGCCATGATTCAATTCACCACTATAAAGTGGCAAAACGGTGTTCCCATCAAAATAAAAACCAATTGTATCAAAAACAACAATCTCTGAATCAGCCTCGATTTCTAATTTCCCATGCTCCTTGTGCGATTGAACTAAATAACGATTTAAGTTTTCTACATTTAACGCTATCCCAGCTTCCTTAGGCTGTATCATAGCATTGCCGTTAATCTCTTGTTCTAATAAAGCCGTATAAAACCCCTTATCAAAAGAAACTCCAAGACGGCCGTAGTTCTTCTTTGTATGTAACGCAATATCATTCCATTCTGAAAAAAGCATCGTCTCGAACTGGCAAGCCACATCAATTTTGAAAGTAGTTGTATGCTTATCCGTCTCCTTTTGTATTTGCTTAAAAATATAATCAAGCGAGGCATTACTATAATTGATGACGGTCGCACGCTTTTCATTATGCTCCAACGACAAAAATACTTTCCAATTCCCATGCCAATTCATATTCCCAATTTGTTTTGCTTTTTTTTCAATATTTTTTTTAATTTCCAAAATCGCATCAACACTGTTCATAACTTTCCACCCCTTATATAAGAGTCTGAGACAAAAGGTTCTCTGACCTAGAAAAATACGTATCCAAAATCTGCATTTAGATTTTGGATACGTATTTT
>NZ_CAUYTL010000032.1:0-34504 GCF_963575615.1 Listeria rocourtiae subsp. hofi
TATTGAACCGCCGTATACCGAACGGTACGTACGGTGGTGTGAGAGGTCGGAGCCTAACGGCTCCTCCTACTCGATTCGTATCCAAAAGCTTGAAAGTAGCGATAAAAAAGTTTTTTCACAAAATCGTTGAAATTACTAGGGCAGACGTGTATAATAGATAAAGTGCAAATGAACAGGCATTGTTCTGTCTATTTCGTGCATTACCCCCATTAGTTGGGGCTGTAGATGTGATGAAGTGAGAGGTTGCTGACACACCCGGCCGCTTTGCCATGGCGAGTGTTCAGGAGATTTTCACGGAGAATGTCTATTTTAAAAGTAGGCGAGAAGGAGGGAAAATAATGGCAAAACAAAAAATTCGTATTCGTTTAAAAGCGTATGATCACCGTATCTTGGATCAATCGGCTGAGAAAATTGTAGAAACTGCGAAACGTTCTGGTGCTTCTGTATCTGGTCCGATTCCATTACCAACAGAGAAATCTGTCTACACAATCTTACGTGCGGTTCATAAATACAAAGATTCACGTGAGCAATTCGAAATGCGTACACACAAACGTTTAATCGATATCGTTAATCCAACACCACAAACTGTTGATAGCCTTATGCGTTTAGACTTACCAAGCGGTGTGGACATCGAAATTAAACTATAATAATTAGAATCTAAAATAACAGGAGGTGTGACTCATGACCAAAGGAATCTTAGGTAGAAAAGTAGGGATGACACAAGTTTTCACTGAAAACGGCGAACTTATTCCAGTAACAGTAATCGAAGCAGGTGCTAACGTAGTACTTCAAAAGAAAACTGTTGACACAGACGGATATGAAGCAATTCAAATCGGTTTCGAGGATAAACGCGAAAAATTGTCAAACAAACCCGAAAAAGGTCATGTAGAAAAAGCCAATACTACTCCTAAGCGCTTCATTCGCGAATTACGCGATGTAAACTTAGACGAGTATGAGATTGGTGCAGAAATTAAAGTAGACGTATTCGCAGAAGGTGACATCGTCGACGCGACAGGCGTATCGAAAGGTAAAGGGTTCCAAGGTGTTATTAAACGCCACGGACAATCTCGTGGACCAATGGCCCACGGATCGCGTTACCATCGTCGCCCAGGTTCAATGGGTCCTGTAGCACCTAACCGCGTATTCAAAAATAAATTACTTCCAGGTCGTATGGGTGGAGATCAAATCACTATCCAAAACCTAGAAATCGTCAAAGTAGACGTAGAAAAGAATGTTCTTTTAGTTAAAGGAAATGTTCCAGGAGCTAAAAAAGCACTTATTCAAATCAAATCAGCAATCAAATCAAGATAATTTAATTGGAAAGGAGGACTAACAAAATGCCCAACGTAGCTTTATTGAAACAAGATGGAACAAAAGCTGGCGAAATTACACTTAACGATACTATTTTCGGTATTGAGCCAAATGAAAAAGTGGTTGTTGATGTAATTTTGAGTCAACGAGCTTCCTTACGTCAAGGAACTCATAAAGTAAAAGGCCGCTCAGAAGTACGCGGCGGTGGACGTAAACCATGGCGCCAAAAAGGTACTGGTCGTGCCCGTCAAGGTTCGATTCGTTCCCCACAATGGCGTGGAGGCGGTATCGTATTCGGTCCAACACCACGTAGTTATGCTTACAAATTACCTAAGAAAGTTCGTCGTTTAGCGATCAAATCGATCCTTTCTTCTAAAGTAAAAGAAGAAAGCCTAGTAGTATTAGAAGGTTTAACTTTCTCTGCTCCTAAGACTAAAGAGTTCACGGCTTTCCTTAAGAATATCTCTGTAGATACAAAAGCATTGGTAGTAGTAGCCGATGAAAGTGAAAATGTAGAACTATCTGCACGTAACTTACAAGGCATTAAAGTTATTCCAGCTCAAAGTATCTCAGTACTAGATGTTGCTAAACATGATAAGCTAATTATCACGAAAGCAGCTCTTGAACAAGTAGAGGAGGTGCTTGCATAATGGATGCACGCGACATCATTAAGCGCCCAATTATCACTGAGCAATCAACAAGTGTTTTAGACGACAAGAAATATACATTTGAAGTTGATACACGCGCTACTAAAACGCACGTAAAAAAAGCTATCGAAGAAATTTTCGAAGTTAAAGTTGCGAAAGTAAACGTAATGAACTACAAAGGTAAAATGAAACGCATGGGTCGTTACGCTGGCTATACAAACAAGCGTCGTAAAGCTATTGTGACACTTACTGGCGATAGCAAAGAAATCCAATTTTTCGAAGTTTAATACTTCTATAGAATTGAACTAATAGAGGAGGGAATACAATGGCGATTAAAAAGTATAAACCTACCACAAACGGCCGTCGTCACATGACGAGTTCAGATTTTGCTGAGATTACTACAAGTACTCCAGAAAAAGCTTTACTACGTCCTCTGAAAAAGAAGGCTGGTCGTAATAACCAAGGTAAGTTAACTGTTCGTCATCACGGTGGAGGACACAAACGTCAATACCGCGTGATCGATTTTAAACGTAATAAAGATGGTATTCCAGGACGCGTTGCTACGATCGAATATGATCCTAACCGTTCTGCTAACATCGCATTAATTCACTACGTTGATGGAGAAAAACGCTACATCATCGCAGCTAAAGGCTTAGAAGTAGGCCAAACAATTTATTCTGGTTCAGAGGCGGATATCAAAGTTGGTAACGCACTAGAACTTAAAGATATTCCAGTGGGTACAGTTATCCACAATATCGAAATGAAACCTGGTAAAGGTGGACAATTAGTACGTTCAGCTGGAACAAGTGCTCAAGTACTTGGTAAAGAAGGCAAATACGTATTAATCCGTCTTAATTCTGGTGAGGTTCGTATGATTCTTGCTACTTGTCGTGCTACTATCGGCCAAGTTGGTAACGAACAACACGAACTTATCAACATTGGTAAAGCAGGTCGTTCACGTTGGATGGGTAAACGCCCAACAGTTCGTGGATCTGTTATGAACCCGAACGATCACCCTCACGGTGGTGGTGAAGGTAAAGCGCCAATCGGACGTAAATCACCAATGTCTCCTTGGGGTAAACCAACACTTGGTTACAAAACTCGTAAGAAAAACAATAACTCCGATAAATTTATCGTACGTCGTCGTAAGAAAAAATAATTGGATTTGTACTTTAAACGATTTTATAGGTAGCAGGAACGGGCAAGCTGATGCTTACCGATTCCTGACTATGCGAAGGGAGGTTCCAACATGGGCCGTAGCTTGAAAAAAGGACCTTTTGTAGATGATCATTTGATGAAGAAGGTTGAAGCAGCTGATGCAAGCGAAAAGAAACAAGTTATCAAAACTTGGTCTCGTCGTTCAACAATTTTCCCAGTATTCGTTGGTCAAACGATTGCTGTATATGATGGTCGCAAACACGTTCCAGTCTATATCCAAGAAGATATGGTAGGACACAAATTAGGTGAATTCGCACCAACTCGTACGTACCGTGGTCATGCGGGCGACGATAAAAAAACAAGACGTTAATTGAGAGGAGGATATCCTAATGACAACTGCAAAAGCCGTTGCAAAAACTGTTCGTATTGCTCCTCGTAAAGTTAGATTAGTAATTGATCTAATCCGTGGTAAGCAAGTCGGTGAAGCCGTTGCTATTCTAAAACTTACTCCAAAAGCTGCTTCTCCAGTTATCGAGAAAGTTTTAAAATCAGCAGTCGCAAACGCTGAGCACAATTATGATTTAGATGTAAATAACCTAGTAATTTCTGAGGCATTCGTTGACGAAGGCCCAACATTGAAACGTTTCCGTCCACGTGCAATGGGACGCGCAAGCGCAATTAATAAACGTACAAGCCACATCACAGTCGTGGTATCTGAAGTCGAGGAGGGATAATTCGTGGGCCAAAAAATACATCCAATTGGTATGCGTGTCGGTATCATTCGTGATTGGGATTCAAAATGGTATGCTGGTAAAGAATACGCGAACTTCTTACATGAAGATATACGTATCCGTGATTACATCGCGAAAAACTTATCAGATGCTTCTGTATCTCGTATCGAAATCGAACGCGCTGCAAGCCGTGTAAACATCACAATCCACACTGCTAAACCAGGTATGGTTATCGGTAAAGGTGGATCTGAGGTTGAATCTTTACGTAAAAACCTAAATGAACTTACAGGTAAACGAGTTCATATCAATATTGTAGAAATTAAGAGAGCAGATCTTGATGCTAAATTAGTAGCAGAAGGTATCGCTCGTCAATTAGAAAGTCGTGTATCGTTCCGACGTGCACAAAAACAAGCGATCCAACGTACAATGCGTGCGGGTGCTCGTGGAATCAAAACTCAAGTTTCCGGCCGTCTAGGTGGAGCGGATATCGCTCGTGCGGAACATTACAGTGAAGGAACAGTTCCTCTTCATACATTGCGTGCTGATATCGATTACGCATGGGAAGAAGCTGACACAACTTATGGTAAATTAGGCGTTAAAGTCTGGATTTATCGCGGTGAAGTCCTTCCTACGAAGAAAACAAATGTGGAAGGAGGAAAATAATAATGTTAGTTCCAAAACGTGTTAAATACCGTCGTGAGTTCCGTGGTAACATGCGTGGACGCGCAAAAGGCGGAACAGAAGTAGCATTTGGTGAGTATGGTCTTCAAGCAGTTGATGCTTCATGGATCACTAACCGTCAAATCGAAGCTGCCCGTATTGCAATGACTCGTTACATGAAACGTGGCGGTAAAGTTTGGATTAAAATTTTCCCTCATAAATCTTACACATCTAAGCCAATCGGTGTTCGGATGGGTAAAGGTAAAGGTGCTCCGGAAGGTTGGGTAAGCCCAGTTAAGCGTGGCAAAATCATGTTCGAAATCGCAGGTGTATCTGAAGAAGTAGCGCGTGAAGCATTACGTCTTGCAGCACATAAACTACCTGTTAAAACAAAAATCGTGAAACGCGAAGAAATTGGTGGTGAAGCAAATGAAAGCAACTGATATCCGTGAATTGTCAACTACTGAAATTCAAGATAAAGAGAAATCTCTAAAAGAAGAGCTCTTCAACCTGCGCTTTCAATTAGCTACTGGCCAATTGGAAAACACTGCACGTATCCGTGAAGTGCGCAAAGCAATTGCTCGCATGAAAACAATCGTTCGTGAAAGAGAACTTGCTTAAAATTAATTCAGGAGGAGGTTTTAATACATGTCTGAACGTAACCAACGTAAAGTATATACAGGACGTGTTGTATCCGACAAAATGGATAAAACAGTTACTGTCGTTGTTGAAACGTATAAGAAACACAAGCTTTATGGTAAGCGAGTGAAGTATTCTAAAAAATTCAAAGCACATGATGAAAACAATGTAGCTAAAACAGGCGATTTAGTACGTATTGCTGAAACTCGTCCATTATCGGCGACTAAACGTTTCCGCTTGCTAGATGTTGTTGAGAAAGCTGTCATCGTTTAAATCGTGAGCTGTAGCAATAAAAGTTTTACTAGGAAAAATAAATTTCCTGATTGTATGTCTGGAAGGAGGGTATCCTAATGATTCAACAAGAAAGTCGTTTGAAAGTCGCTGATAACTCTGGTGCTCGTGAAGTATTAACTATTAAAGTACTAGGCGGATCAGGACGCAAAACTGCAAACATTGGTGACGTTATCGTGTGTACTGTTAAACAAGCAACACCAGGTGGCGTTGTCAAAAAAGGTGAAGTAGTTAGAGCTGTAATCGTTCGTACTAAGAGTGGAGCACGTCGTCAAGATGGTTCTTACATCAAATTTGATGAGAATGCATGTGTTATAATCCGTGATGATAAAAGTCCTCGTGGAACACGTATTTTTGGACCTGTTGCACGCGAACTTCGTGATAGCAACTTTATGAAGATCGTTTCTTTAGCTCCAGAAGTTCTTTAAAATACAGTAGTTTCAATCTCAAGGAGGTGCTAGACCCAATGCATGTCAAAAAAGGTGATAAAGTTCAAGTTATTACTGGTAAAGATAAAGGTAAATCCGGCAAAATCATCGCTGCTTTCCCTAAGAAAGACCGCGTGATTGTTGAAGGACTTAACATGGTTAAAAAACATACAAAACCATCAAACGTTAACCCGCAAGGTGGAATTTTAAATGTTGAAGCACCGATTCACGTATCTAACGTAATGCTTATCGATCCTAAGACTGGTGAACCAACTCGTGTGAACCGTGAAATCAAGGATGGTAAGAAAGTACGCGTAGCTAAAAAATCCGGTGAAGTTATAAAAGACGCAACTAAATAAAAGTATTTGAGGAAGGAGGGAATATTACATGAATCGCCTTAAAGATAGATATCTTAAGGAAATTGTTCCTGCTTTAATGAGCAAATTCAATTATGACTCCGTAATGGAGGTACCAAAAATCGACAAAATCGTAATCAACACTGGTGTTGGTGATGCAACAGCAAATGCGAAAGTTTTGGATAGTGCAGTGGAAGAGTTAGCTCTAATCACTGGTCAAAAACCTGTAATCACAAAAGCGAAAAATTCAATCGCTGGTTTCCGTCTTCGTGAAGGAATGCCAATCGGTGCGAAAGTAACGCTACGTGGAGACCGCATGTATGATTTCTTAGATAAATTAATTACTGTTTCCCTACCACGTGTTCGTGACTTCCGTGGGGTTTCTAAAAAAGCCTTCGACGGTCGCGGTAACTACACGCTAGGTGTTAGAGAGCAATTAATTTTCCCTGAAATTGATTACGATAAAGTAAGTAAAGTTCGCGGAATGGACGTAGTAATCGTTACTACTGCTAAATCTGACGAAGAATCAAAAGAATTACTGACACATGTTGGAATGCCGTTTCAAAAGTAATCCAAATAGTAATCAATAAATTAGTAGGGAGGCGCAAACGTGGCTAAAAAATCAATGATCGCGAAGCAAAAACGCACACCGAAACATCCTGTTCAAGCTTACACTCGTTGTGAACGTTGTGGTCGTCCACATTCCGTTATTCGCAAATTTAGACTATGCCGTATCTGCTTCCGTGAACTTGCCTATAAAGGACAAATTCCCGGCGTCAGAAAAGCAAGCTGGTAAAAACCCAATAATGGGAAGGAGGTAAATTTTTCATGGTGATGACAGATCCTATCGCAGATTTTCTAACTCGTATTCGTAATGCCAATATGGTACGTCACGATAAATTAGAAGTTCCTGCTTCAAAAATTAAAAAAGAAGTCGCTGAAATCCTTAAAAGAGAAGGTTTCGTACGTGACGTTGAGTATATTCAAGACGACAAACAAGGTACAATCCGTGTTTTCCTTAAATATGGTGCAGCAAACGAGCGTGTAATTACTGGACTTAAACGTATCAGTAAACCAGGTCTTCGTGTTTACGCTAAAGCTGATGAGGTGCCAAAAGTACTTAACGGTTTAGGTATTGCAATTGTATCTACTTCTCAAGGTTTGTTAACTGACAAAGAAGCTCGCGCGAAACAAGTGGGCGGAGAAGTATTAGCATACGTTTGGTAAGAATAGAAAATCACAAGGAGGTGCAATAAATGTCCCGTATAGGTAAAAAGACAATTGTTATTCCAGCTGGTGTTACTGTAACATTAGATGGTTCAACAGCAACTGTTAAGGGTCCTAAAGGTGAGCTTGTAAAAACTTTTAACCCTGATATCTCAATCAATATCGAAGGCAGCGAGATCAATGTGACTCGTCCTTCTGACAATAAAACACACCGTGCCCTTCATGGTACAACACGTGCTATTCTAAATAACATGGTTGTCGGCGTATCTGAAGGTTACGAAAAAACTCTTGAGCTTATTGGTGTCGGTTACCGTGCTGCCAAACAAGGTACTACTCTTGTTTTAAACGTAGGTTACTCTCATCCAGTAGAATTCGAAGCTCGTCCAGGTGTTGAAGTGGAAGTACCAGCAAACACGAAAGTTATCGTTCGCGGTATTAACAAAGAACACGTTGGCGAATTGGCTGCAAATATCCGTTCCGTACGTCCGCCAGAACCATACAAAGGTAAAGGTATCCGTTACGAAGGCGAATTTGTACGTCGTAAAGAAGGTAAAACTGGTAAATAATGCCGCGTAAAGCGAAGAGAAGAGGTGAGTCGTGTGATTACCAAAATCGACAAAAATAAAGTGCGTAAAAAAAGACATGGTCGTGTTCGTTCTAAGATTTCTGGAACTGCAGCTCGTCCACGCTTGAACGTATTCCGTTCAAACAAAAACATTTATGCTCAACTTATCGATGATGTTAACGGTGTAACAATCGCTAGCGCATCTAACGTAGATAAAGATTTCCCTAAAGCTGAGTCCAAAGTTGACGCTGCTACAAAAGTAGGCGAAATCGTTGCAAAACGCGCTGCAGAAAAAGGTGTTAAAGCTGTTGTATTTGATCGCGGAGGTTACTTATACCACGGTCGTGTGCAAGCTTTGGCTGAAGCTGCTCGTGAAAATGGATTGGAATTTTAATAAGAAGGAGGGACAACTTACATGCCTCAACAAATCGATGGAAACAAATTAGAATTAGAAGAACGCGTAGTTACTATCAACCGTGTTGCGAAAGTAGTTAAGGGTGGTCGTCGTTTCCGTTTTTCAGCGCTCGTAGTCGTTGGAGACAAAAACGGTCATGTTGGATTCGGTACTGGTAAAGCGCAAGAAGTTCCAGATGCTATCCGTAAAGCAATTGACGATGCTAAGAAGAATATGATCTTCGTACCAACTGTTGACACTACAATCCCACACACAACAATCGGTCATTTTGGTGGCGGAGAAATTCTCCTAAAACCTGCAAGTGCCGGTTCTGGTGTAACTGCTGGTGGTCCAGTTCGTGCCGTCCTTGAGCTTGCCGGTGTTGCTGATGTATCTAGTAAATCACTAGGTTCTAACACACCAATCAACATGGTTCGCGCTACATTTGATGGTATTAAACAACTTAAAAAAGCTGAAGATGTTGCGAAATTACGTGGCAAAACAGTTGAAGAATTACTAGGATAAGGAGGGAATAAACGTTATGGCGAAATTAGAAATTACTCTAAAACGTAGCTTAATCGGACGCCCTCAACCACAACGCAAAACAGTTCAAGCTCTAGGCTTGGGAAAAACTAATTCTGTTGTTGTAAAAGAAGATAATCCTGCAATTCGTGGGATGATCACTAAAGTTAGCCATTTAGTGGACGTTAAAGAAGTTTAAGCTATTACTAAAATTTTTAAATAAAATCATAAATTAGGAGGAGGTGCTTGACATGAAACTTCACGAACTTAAACCTGCAGAAGGTTCTCGTAAAGAGCGTAATCGTGTTGGTCGTGGTATGAGTTCTGGTAACGGTAAAACATCAGGACGCGGTCACAAAGGTCAAAAAGCACGTTCAGGTGGCGGTGTACGCCTAGGTTTCGAAGGTGGACAACTACCATTGTTCCGTCGTATTCCAAAACGTGGTTTTACAAATATCAACCGCAAAGAATACGCTGTTGTGAACATTGATGTTTTAAATCGCTTTGAAGATGGTACAGAAGTAACACCTGAATTATTAATTGAAACAGGGATTGTCCGTAATGCGAAATCTGGAATTAAGATTTTGTCTGAAGGTACTATCGAGAAAAAACTTACAGTGAAAGCTAACAAATTCTCATCGGCTGCTAAAGAGGCTATCGAGGCTGCTGGTGGAAAAACTGAGGTGATCTAATGTTTTCGACGTTGATCAATTTTTTCAGAGTTGCAGACATTCGTAAGAAAATCATGTTTACATTAGCTATGCTTGTCATTTTCCGTATTGGAACATTTATTCCAGTACCGGGAGTTGATGCAGCTACGATTCAAAAATCGATGGAAACTGGTATTTTAGGATTCTTAAATACTTTCAACGGTGGTGCACTGAAGAACTTCTCGATCTTCGCGATGGGTGTTATGCCTTACATTACCGCATCGATTATCGTGCAACTTTTACAAATGGATGTTGTACCTAAACTTACTGAGTGGGCAAAACAAGGTGAGATGGGACGTAAGAAATCAAATCAATTGACGCGTTACTTAACGATTGGATTAGGGCTTGTCGAAGCATTCGGTATGGCTTTTGGTTTCAATAGACTGGCGGGTTCGGGATTCATTATTGATCCTTCTATCCCTCAGTATTTGGCAATTGCGGTTGTTCTTACTACTGGTACGATGTTCCTGATGTGGTTAGGTGAACAAATTACTGTGAGCGGTGTTGGTAATGGTATTTCCATTATTATCTTTGCAGGTATTGTGGCTCGTATTCCTGATGGCATACGTTCTCTCTATGCATCGCAAATTCAAGACGCTGGTGATCAATTGTTCATGCATGTTCTGATTCTTTGCGCCATTGCTGTGGCAGTTTTAGCGATTATTGTACTCGTTATTTATTTCCAACAAGCATTGCGCAAGATTCCAATTCAATACTCAAAACGTGTCGCTGGTGCAAAAACTGGTGGGGCGCAAGCAACGCATTTACCGCTTAAACTTAACTCTGCTGGGGTTATACCGGTAATCTTTGCAAGTGCTTTTATCATTACACCGCAAACTATTTTGAGCTTTGCCTTCGTTGACTCAACCAGCCAAGTTGTGAAAGTCTTAAAACAAATTTTTGACTATACACAGCCAATTGGTATGTGTCTATATGTTGCCTTAATTATCGCATTTACTTACTTCTATGCGTTTATCCAAGTGAATCCTGAGAAAGTTGCGGATAACTTGAAAAAACAAGGTGGATATATCCCGAGTAAACGTCCTGGTCGTGAAACACAAGCGTATCTTACGAGTGTGCTTTACCGCCTAACTTTTGTTGGTGCAATCTTCCTTTCTGTAGTAGCAATCATGCCTACAATTGGAGCGGCTGTATTCGATCTTCCGCAATCTATCGCTATTGGTGGTACGAGCTTGCTGATCGTTATCGGGGTAGCCCTTGATACAACAAAACAATTAGAAGGACAACTTGTGAAACGAAATTACCGAGGATTTATCAAATAAACACGTGGGTCGGCTGGGGGTCAAACCTCATGCCCCGACGTGCTACTAACTAAAAGGGGCGATACAGTTGAAACTAGTGTTAATGGGACTGCCCGGTGCCGGTAAGGGTACGCAAGCTGAAAAAATTGTTGCTAAATACAATATTCCTCACATTTCAACTGGGGATATGTTCCGCGCAGCAATAAAAAATGGCACAGAATTGGGTCTAAAAGCCAAATCCTTCATGGATAGCGGTAATTTAGTTCCTGACGATGTGACAAACGGTATCGTTCGTGAGCGCCTAGCTGAAGATGATGCTAAGAATGGTTTTTTGCTTGATGGATTTCCACGTACCGTTGAGCAAGCCGAGGAACTAGAGAGTATTCTTTCGGACCTTGGAACAAAGCTAGATGCTGTTGTGAACATTCAAGTAGATAAAAGCAGTCTGATGAAACGTCTGACTGGCCGCTTCATTTGTCCAACTTGTGGTAAAACGTATCATGAAGTTTTTAATCCTCCGAAGCAAGCGGGGATTTGTGATCTTGATGGTGCAACACTTTACCAGCGCGAGGATGACAAAGCAGAAACTGTAGAAAATCGCTTAAATGTTAACATCAAACAAACGCAACCATTGTTAGATTTTTATGGTGAAAAAGGAACTTTGTTTACAGTTAATGGAGAGCAAGATATTGATGTCGTGTTCGAAGACGTAGATAAGATTCTTACTTCATTTTAAGAAATCATCGCTTATTTCACAGTCGGTACCTATGTAGTGCAAAATGTTTTGTTTTGTAGTATAATGGGTAATTGGCAGTGAAGTGAGTTACAACTATGCGAAACATGATGAACGAGAGATTGTCTGAGGATCATCTGGATAAATAGGAATGCTACTGGAAATAGTGATATGAAGGCGTTCGAACTCGAGCCAGATGCACTTGTACTTCCATTTTTGCGGGACCGTACTTTTACCGATTGTCTGAAGATGTATAAAATTAATTCCTTGTCGTGGGGAACGATTTTGGTATGTCTAGCGTTTTTTCATGTAATAAAATTTTACGCGAAAAGAAATGGCAGACCTGTAAATGGTCCAGTTAAAAAGAGTAAGGAGGTAGCAACTTATGGCAAAAGAAGATGTAATCGAAGTGGAAGGTACAGTGGAAGATACATTGCCTAACGCGATGTTTAAAGTTGTACTAGAAAATGGTCATACTGTTTTAGCTACAGTTTCTGGCAAAATCCGTATGCACTATATTCGTATTTTACCGGGTGATAAAGTAACGGTGGAACTTTCCCCGTATGACTTGACACGTGGCAGAATCACTTACCGTTTTAAATAATAATTTGTCGGAAATGAAATTATATACCGGTCTGGTTCGCCAGCTAGTTTTCAATCGGTTTATAGAGACATTTTCTCTAGTAAACAAGGAGGTATATCTACATGAAAGTAAGACCATCAGTAAAGCCAATCTGTGAGAAATGTAAAGTTATTCGCAGAAAAGGTAAAGTAATGGTAATTTGTGAAAATCCGAAACATAAACAAAAACAAGGATAAGAGGAGGTGCTTTTATAAATGGCACGTATTGCAGGTGTTGATGTTCCGCGCGAAAAGCGTATCGTAATATCTTTGACTTACATCTATGGTATCGGTAACCAAACGGCTAAAGATGTATTAAAAGAAGCAGGTGTTTCTGAAAATACTCGTACTCGTGATTTGACTGAGGATGAACTTGGTAAAATTCGTGAACTAGTTGACAAAATTAAGGTTGAGGGTGATCTTCGTCGTGAAGTGAACTTGAATATCAAACGTTTGATTGAAATCGGTTCTTATCGTGGCATGCGTCATCGTCGTGGTCTACCAGTTCGTGGACAAAACACGAAGAACAACGCACGTACTCGTAAAGGCCCATTAAAAACGGTCGCAGGTAAGAAGAAATAATTAGTAAGTAAAGGAGGTAGTTTGTGAATGGCTCGTAAAACTAATACTCGTAAACGTCGTGTGAAAAAGAATATCGAAGCTGGTATTGCACACATTCGTTCTACATTCAATAATACAATCGTAACGATTACTGACATGCATGGTAACGCAGTAGCATGGTCAAGTGCAGGAGCTTTAGGATTCAAAGGAGCTCGTAAATCGACACCTTTCGCAGCGCAATTAGCGGCAGAAACGTGTGCAAAAGCTGCACAAGAGCATGGTTTGAAAACTTTGGAAGTAACAGTTAAAGGACCAGGTTCAGGACGTGAAGCAGCAATTCGTGCGCTTCAAGCTGCAGGTCTTGATGTAACTGCTATTAAAGATGTGACTCCAGTTCCTCATAACGGATGTCGTCCTCCAAAACGTCGTCGTGTCTAAGTAGTCGTATTTTGTTTGCAACTTTGAACTATTGTCACGAGATTCTTCATAAGGATCTTAGCCAAAGAGACGTTTTGAAGGAGGGTAAATTTGAATGATCGAAATTGAAAAACCGAAAATCGAGACGATTGAGATCAGCGATGATGCCAAGTATGGAAAGTTTGTTGTAGAGCCACTAGAGCGTGGATATGGTACAACTTTGGGTAACTCCTTACGTCGTATTCTGTTATCTTCTCTTCCTGGTGCTGCAGTGACATCTATCCAAATCGATGGAGCGTTACATGAGTTTTCTGTAATCGAAGGTGTAGTAGAAGATGTAACAAGCATGATTTTAAATATCAAGAAACTTGCACTTAAAGTGTATGCCGAAGATGACAAAACTTTGGAAATTGATATGCAAGGCCCAGGCGTTGTAACTGCCGGCGATATTAACTATGATAGTGATGTTGAAATTCTGAATCCAGATCTTCACATTTGTACGCTTAGTGATAACGCAAAATTCCATGTTCGCTTGAATGCGGCACGTGGCCGTGGTTATACACCTGCGGATCAAAATAAACGTGAAAATATGCCAATTGGTGTTTTACCAGTAGACTCGATTTTTAGCCCGGTTATCCGTGTTAACTATCAAGTGGAAACAACACGTGTTGGACAATCCACGAATTATGATAAGCTTACTTTTGATGTTTTAACGGATGGAAGTATTAGCCCTGAAGAAGCTGTTTCCTTGGGAGCAAAAATTCTTACAGAGCATTTAAATATTTTTGTTGACTTAACAGATGAAGCTCAAAAAGCAGAAATCATGATTGAAAAAGAAGAAAGCCATAAAGAGAAAGTGCTTGAGATGACAATTGAAGAATTGGACTTATCTGTTCGTTCTTACAACTGTTTGAAACGCGCTGGAATCAATACAGTACAGGAATTAGCTGACAAATCTGAGGATGATATGATGAAAGTTCGTAACTTGGGTCGTAAATCTTTAGAAGAAGTAAAAGTGAAACTGTCTGATCTTGGCTTAGGTTTACGAAACGAAAATTAATTTTTACTTTGTGAAGGAGGGAATTCCATGGGTTACAGAAAATTAGGTCGTACTAAATCGCAACGTAAGGCATTGCTACGTGATCTAGCGACTGATTTAATCGTTTTCGAACGTATCGAAACAACAGAAGCGAAAGCAAAAGAGATTCGTTCAATCGTTGAAAAATTGATCACTTCTGGTAAAAAAGGAGATTTGCACTCTCGTCGTCAAGCAGCTGCTTTTGTACGTCACGAAGTTGTTAACGTGGTACAAAAAGAAGTGAAAGATAAAGATGGTAACACTGTGACAAAAAATCGTCCAGTTTACGCTTTGCAAAAATTATTTGATGATGTTGCTCCACGTTACGCGGAACGTCAAGGCGGATATACTCGCATCTTGAAAAAAGGTCCTCGTCGCGGTGATGGCGCACCAATGGTTATCATTGAATTAGTATAATTCATGTGTTAAAGCAAGTGGAGCGTTACGATAAGCAGCTCGCTGTCTTGTCTAGCTCTGTGTGTCTTCTCTCTCACAATTGGTGTAGAGAGAAGCGCAGGCTTTTTTTTGTTGTGAATGGGGGGCAACCCTTATTCATGATTTTACATATGTCAAAAAAGACTTATCGATTTTTTATCGATGAGTCTTTTTTGTGCGTCGTTACTTATCTTGTTTAAAGCTACGTAGTTCGATATAATGATGTATAAGATGAGGAGGTGAGCATTTGAAAAATTCAACAATGAGCCAAAAATTAAATATTCTTCGTGCAGGTGTCTTAGGCGCGAATGATGGAATCGTATCGGTAGCTGGTATCGTTATTGGTGTTGCTGGGGCGACGACGGAAGTTAGGACAATTTTTATCGCTGGGATTGCAGGTCTTGTGGCGGGTGCTTTATCGATGGCGGGCGGAGAATATGTTTCGGTTAGCACGCAAAAAGATACCGAAAAAGCTGTTATTGATAAGGAAAAAGCAGAATTGGCAAATGATTATGATGGTGAACTTGAGGAGCTCGCGGATATTTATATTGAAAAGGGGCTATCCAAGGACTTAGCAAAGCAGGTTGCGACTCAATTAATGGAAAAGGATGCTTTGGCTGCGCATTCGGAGGCTGAACTTGGCCTTCAATTGAACGACTATGCGAATCCTTGGCAGGCAGCTTTATCATCTTTATTTTCTTTTGCGGTGGGAGCAGTTTTACCGTTACTTACGATATTACTTTTACCTCCAGGTGTTCGAATTGCGTTGACTTTTATCGCGGTTTTGATTGCACTTGCACTGACGGGATATATTAGTGCTTATTTAGGTGAGGCGCCAAAGCGAAATGCCGTTTTGCGAAACATGCTAGTTGGGATGCTGACGATGCTTGTGACATACGGAGTCGGTGCCTTTGTGGGTGTGTAAGCGAAAAAAATAGTGGAAAAGGGGACTCCATTTCTGGTATGATTGTGGAGTTGGATGAATTTACTGACTTTGCTGACAAAAGGATATTTGGGTTAGTGATACATAATAAGGAAGGATGTTTTAGAAAATGACAGAGCGAATTTCTGGTAAGACGCAGTTGATTGGATTGCTAGGCACGCCGATTTCTCATAGTTTATCTCCTAAAATGCATAATGAAGCGTTTACTAGGTTGGGGTTAGATTATGTTTATTTGGCGTTTGATGTTGGAACGAAGCAATTAGAAGATGTTCTGAAGGGATATCGGGCGATGGGGATTCGTGGTTGTAATGTGACGATGCCAAATAAAGTGTTAGTACGTGATTACTTAGATGCTCTGTCTCCGGCTGCGGAATTGGCAGGTGCGGTGAATACGATTGTAAATGAGGATGGAATTTTGACTGGGCATATTACGGATGGAACGGGATATATGCGCGCGCTTACGGAAGAAGGTATTGATGTTATTGGCGAAAAAATGACGATTGCAGGTGCGGGCGGTGCTGCAACAGCGATTTGTATTCAGGCTGCGCTTGATGGAGTGAAAGAGATTTCGATTTTTAATCGTCAGGATGCGTTTTATGAGCGCGCGAAAAAGCTAGTGCTTGATATTAACGCAAAAACGGATTGTAAGGCACAATTATTTGATTTGGCTGATTTAGAATCGCTACGAGGTGAGATCGCGAGTAGTGTTATATTTATCAATGCGACTTCGGTTGGCATGGAACCGCTCGTTGGTCAAAGTGTTGTACCGGATACATCATATTTTCGACCAGGTTTGATTGTGTCGGATGTGGTTTATGTTCCAGCGAAAACGCAATTGCTAGAAATGGCGGAAGAGGCTGGATGCAAAACTGTAAATGGGCTTGGCATGATGTTGTGGCAAGGTGCGAAGGCGTTTGAAATTTGGACTGGGAAAGAAATGCCAGTGAAGGATATTAAAGCGTTGATATTTTAAAGTGAAAGGTGATTAGGCATGAAAAGTGTTATTGTGAGAGATATTATCATCGGGGAAGGCATGCCTAGTATTTGCGTGCCAATGGTCGGCAAAACGGCGGCGCAATTATTAGAGGAAGCACAAATGTTAGTAGGGATTGACTTAGACATCGTGGAATGGCGTGTTGATTTTTATGAGGATGTGGAAGATATTGCGAAAATGAAGAAGACTTTGCGTGATATTCGTAGCATTTTAAATAATATACCGCTTATTTTTACGTTCCGTAGTTTAAAAGAGGGCGGTGAGCGTGCGTTATCGGTGGCGGACTATGTGAGGCTGAACTTAGAAGTTGCGGAGACTGGCATGGTTGATATGGTAGATGTCGAGTTATTTACGGGTGATGCAGAAGTTGTGGTGCTTGTTAAAGCTGTGCATAAAGCAGGGGCGAAGATAATTATGTCAAATCATGATTTTGAGAAGACTCCAAGCGAGGATGAGATTGTGGCGAGACTGGTGAAGATGCAAGAGTTTGATGCAGACCTACCTAAAATTGCTGTGATGCCCAAATCGGAGACCGACGTGTTGACATTACTCAGTGCAACGAATCGGATGCGCGAACAGTATGCGAACCGTCCGATTGTGACAATGTCAATGGCGGGAACGGGTGTTATTTCACGTTTAGCTGGAGAAATTTTTGGATCAGCATTGACGTTTGGAGCGGCGAGAAAGGCTTCTGCGCCAGGACAAGTTCCAGTGGATGAGCTCCGCCAAGTATTGATGTTATTGCATAAGAGCTTATAAATAAGGAGCCTCATAGAAAATTTTTTTCGAAAAGAGGCTTCATATAGTATTTTAAGGCATCAGGGGGGAAAAGAATGGAGCAGCAGATAGAATTAGGTAAAGTTGTCACAACAAAGAAAAAATTTAGATATTGGATTGGTTTATTACTCGGATTTGGCTGTTTGGTGAATTATTTTGATCGGATTAATTTAACGGTAGCAGGGCAAGTTTTGATGGATGAGCTTAGTATTTCACCTGCTATGTTTGGCATTTTGTTGTCGTCATTCTCTTGGACATATGCGCTGATGCAAATTCCGATGGGCGTTGTATTAGATCGGATTGGTGTGAAGTGGTTGAATCGAGTTTGTTCGGTTGTGTGGGTTTTCGCGACGGGATTGACGGCTTTTATTAGTGGGTTATTACCATTATTTATTTTGAGGTTATCACTTGGTGTAGCGGAGGCTCCGGCATTTAGTGCAGCTTCTAAGGCAACTGGTTACTGGTTTCCGCTCAAGGAACGTGGTTTTGCGACAGCGATGTTTGATATGTCTTCTAAGTTGTCGAACGTGATTGGTGTGCCAATGGTCGCTTTTATTATTGCGAAATGGGGTTGGCGTGAGGCATTCATTGCAACAGCGCTGATTAGTATTGTCTATTGTGTTTGGTTTTGGATACTTTATCGCGATCCTGAGGAACATCCGCGTCTGTCAGAGGAGGAGCTGAACTATATTCAATCGGGTGATGTTCAAAAACAAGTGGCACCCGGTGAAGGAAGTGGATTACTCTATTTGATGAGACAGCGTAAATTGTGGGCGCTTGCGATTGGTGCTGCGGCATATAATTATTCGTTCTTCTTATTTTTGACTTGGCTGCCCAATTATTTAATGCGGGAGCTTCATTTGGATATTATGAAATCAGGCTTATATACAGCGATTCCATGGGCTTGTGGGGCCTTGTCTAGCGTTTTGATTGGCGGACTTTTTGTTGATTTTCTGATTAAGAAAGGATTTGATCCATCAAAGGTTCGGAAATTATTTTTGACGATTGGAATGTTACTCGGGCTCGCGGTTATCGGTGCTGCCACGACGAAGGATACGCAGACGGCAATTATTTTCTTTAGTATTGCTGTGTCAGGGATTTGTATTGCGTCTACGATTAATTGGTCGATGCCTTCGATTTTAGCGCCGAATGGTTCAGTTGGTACTGTTGGCGGGTTCATGAACTTTGTTGGGAATTTGACGGCGATAGCGGCTCCAATCGTAACAGGATTCATTGTTGGCGCGACGGGCAGTTTTTCGATTGCTTTCGTTGTGGCTGGCGTCGTGATGCTGATTGGAATTCTATCAATCACGCTTTTCCTTGGACGTATTGAAAAAATTCCAGATGAGGATAAACAGCGGATTTCCTAGGTTTGGCCCAAACTGGCATCATCATTTTTGATGACGACGAGAATGACACCGAGCGCGATCATGTTGCCAAGTGTTGAACTGCCACCGTAACTGATGAAAGGTAGTGGAATCCCAGTTAGTGGCATGAGACCAATGGTCATCGCGATATTCTGGAAAATATTGAAGGCAAACATCATGGCGAAACCGGCGATGACGTACGTTGAAAAACTGTTTTTCATATGCAATGCGGCGATGATGAGTTGGTGGATAAAGAGCATGAATAGGATGAGCAGTAAGCTGGCGCCTATGAAGCCAAATTGATTGCCAATAGTGCTGAAAATCATGTCTGTATGGCTTTCTGGGATGTAGACGGATGATGCGTTACTACCAGACATGGTACCAGAGCCAATTGCTTTTAAGGAACGATCGACTTGATAGAATGAATTGGGATCGCTTGCTGGATCAAGCCACGTATTGACACGCCGAAATTGATAGCTTTTGAAACCGATTTTTTCGAGTAGAGAGACGTGGTAGACGACGAGATAGAGGCCACCAGTGACTGCTACGACGAGTGATGTTAGGATGGCGATGATGAGTTTAGTGGATTTTAGAGCTATGATACTGATGGTGAAGGCGCTGACGAAATAGACGATGGTGGTGCCTAGGTCGGGTTGTTTCATGATTAAAAGTAGGACGATGCCAGCAAGAGACCATGTGATGAGAATTTGTTTCCAAATGGTGCGTTCGTATTTTGCTGCAAAATGGGCAATGACAACGATAAACATTGATTTGGCAATTTCAGACGGTTGTAGAGAAAATCCAGCTAGTTGATACCAACGTGTTGCACCATTAATTTTGGGTACGAGTGGGTTTGGTATGAGGATGCCAGCGAGCAGTATAAGCATCGCGAGATAGAGCCAAAGAATGTTGGCGCGTACGAAGGTCATGTCGAATTTGGAAAGTAGGAACACCGCGATAAATCCAACGATAATGAAAATGACTTGCATGCGAAAGAAGTTGGTATTGTATTGGTTTGTTTGTTGAGCCATGAAAATTGCGAGGCAACTAATCATGGAGAGTAGGCAGGCAATGACAACTAGGCTTTCACGGATTTTATTGTTGGTTTGCATAGGTATTCCTTCTTTCTGTGAGTGTTATTTGGCGTTCGGCGCTAATGAGAAATCCAACGCCGCATGACAATGTGATAGTAGATGTACCACCAAAGCTGATAAATGGCAACGGAACACCAGTGAGAGGGATTAGACCACTGACGCCACCAAGATTAAGGATGGCTTGAACGGCAATCCATGTCGCAAAACCGATACAGATGGATGCATCGAATGCAGAATGACTGCGGAGTGCGATGTGAAAGGCTTTTCCGATGAAAAATAGGATGAGGCTTAGGCTGATAAGAATGCCGATGATGCCGAGTTCTTCTGCAATGATGGCACTAATAAAGTCGGTATGGGACTCTGGCAGGAATCCGAGTTTTTGGACGCTTTGCCCGAACCCTTTGCCGAATATGCCGCCGTCTGCAATTGCGTAGTAGCCGTTTCTGAGTTGATAGGAGGCGTCGAGATTGGCTTCACTGAATGGATCAAGGAAGGCGAAGCGACCGATCCTGGCTTGACTGAAAAAATCGGGATGAAGCAAGTAGACGGTACCTAGACATAATATGGAAAATAGGATAATAGTGAATCCGATTTGCCCAAGTCTGCGCGCTGTTAGTCCAGATGTTAGAAGTTGTGCAGCGAAAATACATAGAACGATGAAGCTTGTACCTAAATCTGGCTGCAAAATAATGAGTCCGGCGCAAAATAGAATGTAGGTAACGAGTAAGTAAGTGACGCGATTGGATTGCATCATTTGTTTGAAGTAATGCACGATAAAGTTTCCGGTGACAATGATGAGAAGCATTTTAACGAGTTCAGTAGGTTGTAGTGTTGCGCTACCGAACTGAATCCAGCGCTGGGCATTGTTTGTTGTTGTGCCGGTGAGTAGGACAAGAATCAGCAGGAAGACAGTAATGCCGCCTGCTAATTTCATTGTTTTTTTCGTGCAAAAAGGTGTTGTTTTTAATTTGGCAAAGAAGAATAGGCATGCCAGCCCAACCGCGTAAAAGGTGGCTTGCCGAATGGCGAAATGTTCGCTGGATACGGCATAGCGATTGCCTGCGGATGCATAGCTGGCGCTGTATACCATCAGGCAACTCCATATTCCTGTGGCGAGATAAGCGATAACGATGATACGATTGCGTTTTGTAAACATCGACTTAAATCCAATCGTTGAATTTCTTGATGTAGAGATTTTTGGCGATTTGGACGGTTATCATATAGCCAACGAGAATCGCGATGAGCCATGGGAAGTAGCTGAGCGGGAGGCTGACGAGTCCAATGTTGTGACCAAACGATGTGAATGGAATGATAATGCCTAACCCCATCACGATTAGAGTGGAAATCATCACCGGAGCGGCTGCAAGGCTCTGGATGAATGGAATTTTTTCTGTACGAATCATGTGAACGACGAGCGTTTGTGTGAGTAGGCCGACAACGAACCAACCGCTTTGGAATAATGCTTGTTCTGCGATAGTATTGGCGCTAAAGACGAACCACATGAGAGCGAATGTAAGAATGTCAAAAATTGAGCTAACTGGGCCAATTAGAAGAATGAAGCGTAACATGTTTTTTCTATCCCATTTCCGTGGTTTTTTCAAGAAAGATTCATCCATTTTATCCCATGGTAGTGTCATTTGGGATACGTCATACATGAGATTTTGCAGGAGTAGGTGAATCGATAACATTGGTAAAAATGGCAGAAAAGCGCTGGCTACTAGAACGCTAAACACGTTTCCAAAATTGGAGCTGGCTGTCATTTTCATGTATTTTAGAATATTCCCGAAGACGTTTCGACCTTCCGTTACGGCGTCATTTAGAATCGTTAAACTCTTTTCGAGTAGAATGACAGAGCTTGCGTCCTTGGTTATATCGGCGGCAGTATCGACGGAGATACCAACATCTGCTTTGCGCAACGCTGGGGCATCATTGATTCCATCGCCCATAAAACCAACTGTGTGCCCATCTTTTCGCAGGAGGTGAATGATGCGGGATTTCTGGGTTGGTGTGAGTTTTGCAAAAATATGATGTGTTCTCGTTGCTTCGGTTAGCTCATCGTCGTACATGAAGTCGATATCGGAGCCAAGCAGGAATTTATCGGAAGGAATGCCGACCTGTCTACAAATGGTTTGCGCCACAATTTCGTTATCGCCTGTGAGAACTTTGACGATAACTCCATGACCGTGCAACGAAGCGATTGCGGGTTTTGCGGATGGCTTGGCAGGGTCAAGGAAGCCGAGAAAGCCAATTAGTGTCATATTTTGCTCATCGATGACGGAGAAAGATTCTTTTTCTGTTTTGGTTTTCGTAGCTATCGCAATAACGCGCATACCGTTTCGATTCATTTGCTCACACTGAATGTGCAAGCGCTTCTTAATGGTATCTGTTAGTGGGATAATGTTCCCATTTTCTTCAAGCTGGGAGCAGACATCGAACATTTCGGTAATCGCACCCTTTGTAATCATCTCAATGCTATTCTTCTTGCGTAAAATGACGCTAAGACGACGGCGGGAAAAATCGAACGGGATTTCATCGATTTTCTCTGGTGTCGTGAGCCGTGTGCTGTCACCGATTTTTTCCATATGTGAAATGATGGCGTGATCCATAATGTTTTTCCAACCAGTTTGGAAGTGGCTGTTTTGGAAAGCCAATCCTAACACTTTATCCGAAGTTGCGCCAGTCGTATCAATGTGTTCGATGAGTTCAACTTTATCTTTGGTCAATGTGCCAGTTTTATCGGTACAAAGAACATCCATCGCACCTAAATTTTGAATAGAACTTAGCTCTTTGATGATGACTTTTTTTCTAGCCATACGAACCGCGCCTTTTGCGAGATTGGTATTGACAATCATAGGTAGCATTTCTGGTGTAAGACCTACAGCAACAGCTACGGCGAACAGAAATGCTTCGGTCCAGTTGCCTTTCATGATTCCGTTAATTAGAAAAACGATTGGGACCATAACGAGCATGAGGTACATCAATAGTTTTGAAATTGACTTAACGCCTTTATCAAAACTGGTTTCGTCACGTTTGGCGAGCGCTTCTTGAGAGAGGGAGCCGAAAATGGTGTTATCGCCAGTTTTTAGGATAAGCGCCTTACCTTGGCCGCTAATAACATCTGTTCCCATAAATGCCAAATTGTCGCGTTCAAAAATGCTAAGATTTTTTTCGGTGGCTTCGGCGAATTTTTCAACAGGGATGGATTCACCTGTTAGTGGAGATTGGTTGATAAATAAATCTTTTGCTTCGATGATACGGGCATCAGCAGGGATAATATCGCCAGTTGAGAGGAATACGATATCACCTGGAACGACATCGATGATTGGAATCTCTCTTTGCATCCCGTTACGAATAATGGCAGTTGTATTTTCAATCATACTTTTTAAAGAAAGGCTCGCTTTTTGGGCACGCATTGATTGCACGAAGCTAAGAATGACGCTAAATAGAATCATTAAGGCCATAATAATCGTTGCTTCAATATCGGCGGTTAAATAGGAAACGACCATAAGAAAAGCAAGAATGTATATAAATGGGTTGTGGAAAGATTTTGCTAAATTAATGTACCACGGTGTTGGTTTTTGTTCAGCAGTAATGTTTCTGCCAAATTTATCGCGCCGTTTGTTTACCTCTGGCTCATACAAACCTTTATCTGTCGTTTGATATTTTGCTAAAACTGCATCCTTGTTTGATGTAGAGTCCTGAAGCAACGTGCGGTTCACTTCTTGTTCATTACGCATTTTGTTTAGTGCTTTGTTCATTGTTTTATCCTCCGTTTCGGTATAGAACCGTCACGGCTTTTTAGGTTTTCTGGCGAAGTAAAAGCCGTACCAGTCCGTTGTTAAGTTCAATGATTCGGGTTCTGCAGGATCATCTTCTAGAAATTGTGGCATTCTACTCCACCTCCGTTCTTTATAATTTGACAATAATAAAATACATGAAAAGAATTCCCTTGGCGTGCGTAAACTAACACAAAAAATCCCTACCCGTCTAGTGACTTTGGCAGAGATTCAGAATTTATATGCGCCTCAAAAAACACATGATTCCCCTCGCTAAAGTTTTGGCACTATGCAACGTAAAGAAAATGAATTCTTAGCCACGTTATGGAAAGCCTTAATCCGACAATCCCTGTTCTACCCATTGGCGTCTTTGGACATTTTTGGGCAGTGGCATATGTTCACATAGGAGCCTCACTGTACAGGTCAGCGTGCCTACAAACACTCATTTGCGTCGTTAAAAGTTCCGTTCCGGTGCTCATGTACAAGTCGTACATTCCGCTCCGGTACTCGCTTTTGCCTAGCAACTAAGTATTTGTAGGCACGCTGAGGTTTGGAGGAACGGGCTGAATTTGACGCAGATAAAGAAGTTTTGCAAGCTTGCGTGATAATTATTATTGTTCTTGACACTTCTTAGGTTAGCATCGATGTTTTTTTGTGTCAAGGGGATTTCCCTAAAAATGTTGCCTTTGTGCAAGATAATTGTTTGGTGAGGGCAGGCGTGGGAGAGGGTTAGGGAACCTGATATTGAAAAGCTAAATATTTTCTAAAGATATCAAGCTTGTCATTGTTCGACCTCCGTATTTGTGATACTTTTAGAATAGATTATGGAAAATTCGTGAAGTGCGAGGAGCGGATGGGATGAGAAATAAGTACAGTTGGATGCTGCTTGGGCTTGCTTTGGTTGTTAGCGTTTTCTTTATTGGGAAACATTACTACACGAAGGCTTATGCAGAGAGGGAAATTGATGTGTTCGTGACGAAACAAGGCGTGCCGAGTAATGAGATTTATGACGAAAAATTTGTATGGGATTGGCAGAAAAGCGGAGACTATGTGAAAAATTTCAAGGTACGAGGGGATTCTGCGGATATTGTGTATCAGTATCTTTTTATTGGAAAGGGGTATGACGTATTGTTTACGCCGTATTCGTCAACGAGTGATGAGCCGGATGTGAAGTACCCGCCTGAGAAAACGGAGGATGATTTTAATTTGTATCATGGAGTGGCATATGAGGATGGAGGTTCATCTCTTTATGTGGATTATTTGAAATTGTTTACTGGCAGGGATGCGGGGCTGGATGATGGGAAGTACGTGTTACATAAGAGTAGTGATATTTTTGATGCGGCTGGAAAGAAAATCGATGCTTCAGAGGTGAAGCAGGGTGATAAATTGAAAATATATTTTGCAGATGAGGTGATGATTAAAGAGACATACCCTGGACAGATTGATGCGGAGTATATTTTTAAAGTTGTGAGGGAATGAGGGAATTTGAGGATGGGGAAGTATGTTAAAATCGCGCTTTTGGCAGTTGGGATTTTTGTAGTTTGGGGCTTATTTTTCGGGGTTTGGCTGATTGGGTATGTGGATTCTATTCAGCGCTTCGGGCTGGAGCGGACGGCGTGTGGGACGGATGGCTGTACGGAGCCAATTATGTGGTTGAATGTGTCTTGGGTTATGGTTATGTTTGTGGGACCGTTTATTGGGGCACTGATTTGGTTAATAGTTTTGGGATTTAGGAGGAAATAATGGATAAGAAAGTGAAGATAATCGTGGTGGCGCTGACGGTGTTATTAATTGTGGGAGCTGGATTTGCGGTACATAAAATTGTGCAGGCTAACAATGTGATGCGTGTACAGGTGGTGAATGAGAAGGATCGGACGCGTTTCATTGGTGAGGATGGAGTTGGATTCTATTCGATGGTGGATACGCCGGATACGATTTATACGTTGGTGAATACGGAGGGCGATACGGACAGTTACAATATTGCGAAAGCTGTTTATGCGATCGATAAGAAGACTGGCAAAATGGATATGGTTCCTGGGACTAGTAAGATGAAGTTCGGCATGGACGGGATTGACTCTACTTTTGGAAATGAGAATTATCTTGGCTGGGTGGAGGCGGACGCGGACTATGTGACGCGTACTGTTATTTATGATATTGCGCAGGAAAAAGTAGTTAAAAAGTGGGAAGGTGACGATTGGAATTCTTATTTCGATTTTCATGTGAAAGGCCATACGGTTTATTGGATGGAATCGCGCGGGAAGGTGGATCGGATTATGTCTTATGATTTGAAAACTGGTAAGGAGGCGCAGATTGATGAAGTTGGTGCGGAAGGGACGGTTCTGGCTTTTTCGGAGCATAAAATGTGGTATCGGGATATCAGGCGTGGTCGCGGGCATTTGAAGGGTTATGATTTGCGGAGTGAGAATTATGAAATATATGATTTGGGCGCTGGTTATAGCGAGTTGAAGCCAGTGAATGATAATTTGGTTGCCTATTTTAAGGATAACGCGGTGGATGGCCTATTTCTATACGATACGAATCTGCAAAAATCAGTACTGTTAAATAAGAATGATACTGGTATTAAAGCAAATTATGATGGGAAAGGTCTTCTTATTTCAGATCAGTTGTCGTATAAAATTGAAAGTTTGGACCGGATTCAATATGACAATACAATTGAATCAGAATATCCGGATAATCATCTATTTTCAACGGCAGAGCGGATTTCATCGTTACTTTTTATTACAAACGTTGACGAGCATGAGGAGCTTATATTGATGAATCAAGATGCTTTACGGTGGTCGACAAAATGATAATAAAACACCCCAAGATCAGATCTAAGTCTGAATTTTGGGGTGAACATTAGATGGGGAGCATCGTTTGTTTTTATTTGTTCAAGCCTTATTTTGCGTTTTCTTGAGCCATTTTTGCTTTGTAATCAGCAGCGGCTTTTTGGTCATATTCTTCTTTTGTTACTTTATTTGTTGCATTTTCTTCGGCCATTTGACGTTTCTTTTCTTCTGTTGCAGTAGCCATTTTTCTCTTAATATCTGATTTAGTGGCCTTATCAGCTGCTTCTTCCTCAGCCATTTGTTTCTTTTTCTCTTCATAGGCAGGGTCTATTTCCTTGTTGTACTCTACACCTGTCTGGTGATCTTGAGCCATTTTTGCTTTATAATCAGCAGCCATTTGTTCGGTATACTCTCCGCTTGCTACTTTATCTGCTGCCTCTTGCTTCACAAGTTCTTCTTTTTTCATTTTATCGGCCAATTCTTGTTTTTGCGATTCTGTTGTTTCTGCTTTTACATCTACTAGAGAGAATGCGGATACTCCTAGAATAGCGATGAAACCTACTGCTGTCAAAAGTTGTGATTTTTTATTGAATTTTTTAATCATAATAATTCTCCTCTTTAATCTGATTTTGTTTTTACTGAAATGTGCCAGTGTGGATGGCTGATAATAGGCTGAATATTGCTCTACTAGCTTAATAATGGTATGCCCGTAAGCTGTTCTTTCTGCGGGATTAATAAATGTCAGAGCGAGATTATCGCAGGCCATTTCTTGATCTTCACGCATAGCACGATTTGCGTACCAAAGAATTGGGTTGAACCAATGGATAATAAGCAAGCAATTCATCAGTAGATTAATGCCGATATCTTTTCTTTTATAGTGGGATAATTCGTGATAAAAAATGTATTTTAGCTGGTCGTTATCTAGGTGCTTCACATGTTTTTCATCAAGCAAAATCCTAGGTTTACTAACCCCGAATAAGGTTGGAGCTGAAATTTTGCCGGAGTAATGTAACGGGATGTCTTTTTTTATGGACATATCTTCTTTGCAAGTGCGATAAATATCCAAAACTCTTTTTTCAGTTATTACTGGTTGCCTACTTATATAGTTATATAGGCGCCTGTTTGCCAAGATTATGAAAATTCCGGCAGCGAGGATTCCTAGTATCCAAATGCATAAAAAGATAGTATATACGTTGATTTCGGCAGGTGCTTCTTCTGTTAGGACGGGTACTTCTGCGATGATTTCGGGTGCTATCGTTGTGCCTTCTTGACTAACAAGTGGGGTTGGTGCCTGGTTTGCTGGCAGTATGGAATATATACTAAAGGAGCTTTCTGGAAACCACGGCAGTACAAGCCTCACTACAAGAATTAGCCAAAGGACATATTTCCATTGTGGCGTTAACCAATTTTTTAATAGGAATCGGATGCACAGAATGAAAACGACTAACACGCTTGCCAAAATAGAAGTTTCTATCACCCAGTCAAAAATAGAAGGGAGGTACGTGTGCCATAGCGTATGAAACATAACTATTTATCCTTTCTGGGATTGGACTCGGTTTTATCATCTAAAAGTTGCTTTAATTCATCGATATCTTCTGCGGATAGCTTCTCCTCTTTTATAAAATTAACGAGTAATGGTTTGAAAGCTGCGCCGTAAAAACGGTTTAATAAAGATTTTGTTTCGCTTTGCATGTAATCTTCTTGAGATACTAATGCGGTGTACGTGTGCAGTTTTCCTTTTTCTTGATGAGAGGAAATAGCTTCTTTTTGTACTAGTCTGTTCAGTAGTGTTCGTATTGTTTTAGGACTCCAATCGTGTTCTTTTTCCAAAGCTTGAATGATTTCGCCGGCTGTCAGTGGAGATTGTTTCCAAATAACTTGGATGACTTCTAATTCAGCTTCGGATATTTTTGGTAAATGTCCCATGTTATGCCTCCTTTCGTAAGACTACATTTGTAATCTATGCTGTATACTAACATGAATTATCGTGATGAGTCAACCCCTATACTTTATGTAAATAGTAAAAAAATCGCAAGTTACGTTTGATTAATAGAGAGAATTATCTTCAATGATTTTTCTGTGTACGCTAAATTTTCACAATCTGCTGAATGACTCTAAACAGGCATCAAAACTCGATTGAGAACGATTATCAGTAGGGTTTTTACTATTCATTTTTCACAATAACTGCTATAATGGAAGGTGCATGAGAACGCTTCCTATTGGTTTTCTTAGAAGAGTGTGAGTTTTTAGTTTTCAAGGAGGGATTTTTAGATGGGTGCGAAAGTGAAAGTCACGGTGAAGATTAACGGCAAGGCGCATGATGTGGAAGAAGGAACGCGAATTTTAGATTATTTGAATGACGAGGGTGTGCATCATCCGCATATTTGTTATAGTAAGCAGATGGGCGCGATTCAGTCTTGTGATACGTGTATGTGTGAGGTCGACGGTGAATTGATGCGGGCTTGTAGTACGGATTTCAAAGATGCAATGGAGATTAAATTAGATTCGGAAAAGGCGAAAGAGGCGCAACTCGAGGCAATGGATCGGATTTTGGAAAATCATATGTTATATTGTACGGTTTGTGATAATAATAATGGAAATTGTCGGGTACATAATACGGCGGAACTGCTTGAGGTGGATTCACAGGAACGACCATTTCGTGAGAAGGGCTACATGAATGACTTTTCGCATCCGTTTTACCGCTATGATCCGGATCAGTGTATTCTTTGTGGACGCTGTGTTGAGGCGTGTCAAAGTGTGCAGGTGAATGAGACGCTTTCGATTGATTGGGATCGGCCGCAGCCTCGGGTTATTTGGGATGATGATCGTCCGGCGAATATGTCGTCGTGCGTGTCGTGCGGGCTTTGTTCAACGGTTTGTCCTTGTAACGCGATGATGGAGAAATCGATGCTCGGCCAAGCTGGGTTTATGACGGGAATCGGTGAGGAAGTTCTGGAGCCGATGATCGATATGGTTAAAAAAGTAGAGCCACCATATCAGACGGTTTTCGCGTTGTCAGAAATGGAAAAATCAATGCGGGATACGCGGACGAAGAAAACGAAAACGGTTTGTACGTTCTGTGGCGTTGGGTGTTCGTTTGAGGTTTGGACGAAAGGTCGTCAAATCTTGAAAGTAGAGCCAACGGGTGAAGGTCCTGTGAACAAATTTGCTACGTGTGTGAAAGGTAAATTTGGTTGGGACTTCGTGAATAGTGAGCAACGCTTGACGTCACCGCTGATTCGCGAAGGTGATGAGTTTGTCGAGGCGACGTGGCAGGAGGCAATTGCGCTGATTGCGGAGCGTTTAGGTAGTTTGCGTGATGAGTTTGGTAGCGATTCACTTGGCTTTATCTCTTCTTCTAAGACAACAAATGAGGAGAATTATTTGATGCAAAAACTGTCACGTCAAGTGTTTGAGACGAATAATGTGGATAATTGTTCACGTTATTGTCAAGCGCCGGCGTCGGATGGTTTGACGAATACGGTCGGAATTGGGGCGGATTCGGGCACAGCGGAAGATATTGAGACAGCTGGACTTGTGATTTTGGTCGGTTGTTCACCAGCGGATGGGCATCCGGTTCTTGCTAGTCGCATGAAGCGTGCGCAGAAGCTGAACGGTCAGAAATTGATGGTTTCGGATTTGCGAAAACATGAGATGGCGGAGCGTGCCGACTTGTTTATTCGTCCGAAGCAAGGTACAGATTTTGTGTGGTTGACGGCGGTTGCGAAATATATGATCGATATGGGCTGGCATGATGCGCCGTTTATGGAAGCGCGGATTTCGAATGTGGCGGATTACATGACGTTCCTCGCGCCGTTTACGCTTGAGTATGCGGAAAAAGAGACGGGGCTTTCGGTGGAGACGCTTCGCAATGTGGCACAGATGGTACATGAGGCTGATGGAACGGCGATTTGTTGGGGTATGGGTGTAACGCAAAATATTGCGGGTTCGCATACGTCAGCGGCGATTTCGAATTTGTTGCTTGTGACGGGGAACTTTGGTCGTCATGGCGCGGGCGCGTATCCGCTTCGTGGGCACAATAACGTACAAGGGGCTTGTGATATGGGGTCTCTGCCGAATGTATTGCCGGGCGTACAGTCCATTTTGAACCCAGAAGTTCGTGCTCGTTTCTCAGAAGCATATGGTGTAGAGATTTCGGAAGTGCCGGGTCTTAAAAATAACGAAATGTTAGACGCAATCGAGGCTGGAACGCTTAAAGCGATGTACTTGATTGGAGAAGAGATGGCTTGGGTGGATTCGAATACGAACCATGTCCAAGATACGCTTGCAAAACTTGATTTCTTCGTCGTTCAAGATGTCTTTTTATCGAAGACGGCGCAATTTGCTGATGTTGTTTTACCAGCATCGCCTTCGCTTGAAAAAGAAGGAACGTTTACGAATACAGAGCGTCGTGTGCAACGTTTGTATGAAGTGTTGGAGCCACTTGGTGATTCAAAACCGGATTGGTGGATTATTCAGGAAGTAGCAAACGCGTGTGGCGGTAATTGGAACTTCACGCATCCAAGTGAAATTATGGATGAGGTTGCGAGTCTGGCACCGTTTTTCGCGGGTGTTAGCTATGATAGGATGGAAGGATTCGATAGTCTAGTTTGGCCAGTTTCGGCGGATGGTGTTGATATGCCGTTACTTTATGAGGAGCGTTTCAATTTCCCAGATGGTAAGGCGAAACTTTCTGTATTGCCGTACCTTGCACCGATTGAGTTTCCCAAAGAATTTGATTTAACATTAAACAACGGTCGTTTGTTGGAGCAGTTCCATGAGGGGAATATGACGCATAAAACAAAAGGCTTGGATTATAAATTACCGGAAGTCTTTGTTGAAGTATCAAAGGAATTGGCGCAAAAACGTGGCGTGGAGGACGGTTCTCTTGTGCGTTTGACATCGCCGTACGGTCACATTAAAGTGCACGCTGTCGTGACAGATCGGGTTCGCGAAAATGAAGTGTACTTGCCAATGCACTCGGTCAGCCATGAGACAGCGGTTAACTTGTTGACATCAAGCGCGGGCGATGTGCGGACGAAGACGCCAGCTTACAAACAAACGAAGGTAAACTTAGAAGTATTACAAAAATGCGGTGAAAATCCGCTACCAAAACATAATCCACGAAATGCAGCGAGGTTCCCACAAAATGGTGTGGAGATTGAGCGCAAATGGGCACGTGCAGATTACAAACCAATCTCGAAGCATAATTGTGCTTGTGGTGGAAATTGTGCGTGTAAGAAAGGGAGTGAAGCGTGATGGCAGAACCGATTTCTAAAATCCGCCGTGTGGAAAAGACGGAAGATCAGATAAAGCAGGATAAAATGACGGCGATAAAAGATCAGATTGCAACGGATGATGTGGCATTCATGGAAATTTTAGAGTTAGTGAAGTCGCTGCATCAAGCTGGGGCGCTGGATATGTTGAACAGTGCTTTGAAAGCAAAAGAAGATATTGCGACAACATTTTTGAATGAAGCTCGTAAGGAACCGGCGACGAATGCGATTAATAACTTGATGATATCGAGTAAATTGTTAACGGAAACGAAGCCGGAGCAAACGGAGCAATTGTTGGCTGGACTTGCCAATGCACAGGCAAAAGCGAATGAGAGCTTGAAAGATGATGCAACGCTGGGACTTTTTGGCTTGGCAAGAGCGATGAAGGATCCTGATGTAAACCGGGCGTTGCGCTATGGCTTGGCATTTTTGAAAGGCGTAGGACAAGAATTGAAATAAAACTAGACTCCAGATGGTGTTGGCAGACGCTTATCTGGGGTTTTCGTTAGGTGGTGACGATTGATGGAAACGACTGCTGGACTTGGAATCAGGCGTTTTAAGGAAGGGCATATGTTTGATGATGTGGCGACAGTGGCCGTGGAATATCCGCTGACGATTTATGTGAATGAGGAAGAATTGGTGACGATTGTTTGTACACCCGAATATGCGGAGGATTTGGTGGTTGGCTTTTTGACTTCGGAGGGAATAGTGCGTGGCATGGCGGATATTGATTGTGTGGAAATTATTGAAGCGACGGGACATGCAAAAGTAACCGCGAATTTTGTGAATAAATTTAATGCAAAATACCGAGCGAAGCGCTACATTACGTCTTGCTGTGGGAAATCGCGAGAGAATTTTTATTTTCAGTCGGATGCATCGCTTGTGGAGACTCGGAATGAGACGGATTTGGTGTTGCGCCCAGCGGATATTTTCGATTTGATGGCGCGATTTGAAGCGGATTCGGACACGTTTCGTAAAACAGGAGGAGTGCATAACGCTGCGCTTTGTAGTCGCGATGAGGTGATTTGTGTGCGGATGGATATTGGGCGGCACAACGCGCTTGATAAAATTTATGGACATTGCTTGAAATCAGAAATTTCGATGACGGATAAGGCAATCATTTTTAGCGGCAGGATTTCCTCGGAAATTCTCGTAAAAACGGCGAAAATTGGTTGCGGTATTATTTTGTCGCGCTCAGCCCCCACAGAACTTGCTATAGAAATGGCGCGAGAGCTCAATATTACGGCGGTCGGCTTTATTCGCGGAAACGAGTTCAGTGTTTATAGCGGTTATCATCGCGTTTTAGAAGATTAGAAAAAGCGCCAAATCTCATTTTTAGAGGGACTTGGCGCTTTTTTCATAGGAACGATGTGCGATAATCATTAATGTACCGATCGATAGAAGTTGGTTCACGCTTTAGAAGTTCGTTTGCAGTAGTTGTGACCTTCTTCGCATTTCCCATCTGCGTGATAAAATACAGCATCGTCATAACATTGGCATATTCTTTCGGAGTTCCGCGCTTAATCATCGTTGACCGGAAACGCCGTAGTGATGGCTTACTATACGTTATTTTTTTGCCTAAAATCGCAGTCATCCTCTCAGCAACTTCATCGTAACTCACGGCCTCTTTCCCGGTAATACTATATTTTTGATGCAGATGTTCAGACGTATTTATGAGGCAAATTGCAGCAATTTCGCCAATATCACGCGTATCGATAAAGCTCGTTTTCGCATTTCCCGCTGGAATAAATAAATCGCTGTGTTCCTGAATATCCTCCCGGTGCGTCGTATTCAAATTTTGCATAAAGAAACTAGGACGTAAAAAAGTGTATGGCAGCGCGAGGCGCATCATCTCTTTCTCAATTTTATGATGCGGCGTGACCGGATTTTTCTCAACTCCAATCAAAGAAACAAAAACGACATGAGCCACAGAGCGTTCTTTTAAAAACCGTAAAAATGGAAACATATCCTCTTTGGGCGTGGAAAGTTGCGGAGGACGGACAAAAAATACTTTTGTAATATTTTCTAGTGCATAAGGAAAAGTAGTTGCATTCAAAAAATCAAAATGCACTACATCTACAAGCGTATTATCTTTCCACAAGGCCTTGCTTTTTTCTGGATTTGAGACTCCGGCACGCACAGCTATACCGTTTTCTGTCAGTTTTTGAACGACTGTAAAACCGATATTCCCTGTAGCTCCAAGTACTAATACCTTCTCCAAATCATTCATCCCTCTCTAATTTTTTTCTGTAATAAGCTCGTAAAAATAAGCTGTTCTTCCGGTGTATAGACTGATAAAAAGGTGGTGGTTACTTTCTGGCTAGAGGATTCCAATTTTGGCAGAAGTTCAAGGGCATTCGGGGTTAGCTGTAAGGAAAATGAGCGCTTATCCTGAACATTAGCTTGCTTAATAAGGAGCCCTTTTTTCTCAAGCCGAGAAATAATACCAGATGTAGTTGGCTTATCGAAACCGAGTCTGCTTGATAAGAGTCGGCTTGTTACAGGATGACCCTCAAGCATTTGAAGATGCTTGAGAATCGCCCATTGCCCGCTCGTGACATCATATTGCTCCAGCGCAATATTTAAATCGTGACGTAATTTTTTTGCACTATTCATCAATAAGTAACCAAAATCGTCCATCATATCATCTCTTTCAAAAATAATTAAAGAGGATGGGACAAAAGTTGATCTACAAATCAACGGATGTTCCATCCTCTTCTTACGATTAGTCAACCAATAAAC
>NZ_CAUYTL010000033.1:0-34000 GCF_963575615.1 Listeria rocourtiae subsp. hofi
ATACAGTCTTGCCAGAATTAGAAACATGGCAAAATCGCCCGTTGGCCAAATGTTATGCTTTTTTATTTGTAGACTGTTAAGTGCTTCTATGCTAGAAGCATCCAACATATCTTTAGCAACATTCAACATCTCGTTCACATTAAGATACGCTGGCAAGCTTGAAGTTATATAACTTTCACCTTTTAGCAGAAACATTTTTGCCTCTTCAGTTGTCATATCGATAATACTTTTTCTAGTTTTCCCCATAGGTACTCCCTCCTTAAAATTTATAAAAGACTAGTTTAAATTACACCTAAGATTCTGCTATTCTGGTATATTTACTAAGAAATCAATTCTCAGACATATCGCTTATTCGTTCTTCTAAAAAAGAGAAGAAATCCAAAGCTACAATTTCACCCATTCCATCGATATTATCCCAAAAATACACTTTACTATCATCAGTATTCAAGCAATAATAAAATTCATCGCAATCCTCAATCACAATCAAATTGTTTGGTAAGTCAAATTGTTCTCTTAACTGTTTGGTTATTTGGGAAACAAGGTACGAATTATTTTTACCAATTCCAATAATATCAATTCCCAGTACTCCACCGCTACCGTATTTCTCAATAAACCATCTATATTCTGATGAAAATTGAGTATCAATAAGCTCCTCTGCTTCCTTAATTGCTACTAATGAAACACCACCCGTAAAGTCATTCTCTTCTCCGTATTGTTCTATGAGTTTTTGAATAGTATGTTTGTCACTCATTCAGAAACATCCTCTCATCATTATATTTGACTAGCCCGCCATTTCCAGTATTGCACTCTAAAGTTATTATATTGTTTTTGTAGCGCTTTATTATTTCTGAAACTGTTACCATTCTCCACAAGCCCATGCAAAATCGAGTTATACTCAGCATGAAGTTTGGCTGGTAGTTCTGCTATTGGCCCCGGCTCGATTTGAATTGTATGATGTAGCTCAATTTTACTTCCATCATGCCAGTACGGTGCTCTACCTTTTTGCATAAGTTCTAAATTCGTTAACCCTGTTGCCTCATCAACTCTGTTAAAATTAAGATCTTCTAACTGATGAACTGTTCTACTTATATCACGCTCAACTCCTGCAATTTTAGTACTACCTTTAAACTCCACATCTTTATATCTGAGAAGCTTGGCTGAATTGACATTAGGACTTTCAGCATTTTGCAGAACAATATTCTCCTTCGATGCATATACACTAAAATTAGAACTCTCCCGTGCTGCCTTGCTTGCCTCAATGTTCTTCAACACAACATTCTTATCAAACGATGCTGTTTTAAACGCTCCAAAACGCGTGGCAAAGCTCGAAACACCGAAAGCGCTACTTGCCAATACTAACAGATCAAAAGCTAACCTCGAGTCTGTTACGCGTTGTCCTGTTACCGCATCAATACCATACAACACGCGATATGATGATCCTACAAGAAACAGTTCTCGGAAAGTCGATTCATTCTGCCAATAGATCATCTGCTCATTCACAAATCCAAGCGTAGCCGTCGTGTTCAGTTGCCCGTCATGCATCATAAACCCAGCACTATTCCCATTCGGAATCACAGGCGTCAAACCAATATCCTCGATTTCCTTTATTTTATCATCAATCGCTTGCTGACTGGTGTATAATCTAGAAAGTTCTTTAAAATTTGTTGGATTTAATTTATCCACACCATACGTTCTGTCGCTCTATCAAAACGAATATTTTTCTGAATATCCTGCAACGCTTGCTTAATATAATGCGCTAATTCTCCTAACTCCCTGAAAAAATTAGCATGACTCCGCTCAAAATCAAGATACTTAGCTAAAATCTCTTCTTTTTTATGTGCCTCAAATATTTGTGTTGCGAGATAATTCAGCTCGGATGCTTTTTGTGTGCCATTAATCGCGCTGAGTTCTGCGGTTAAATTCTCCATCCGATTCTCAAAACCATTAATTTTTTGATCTAAATCGTAAATACCGTCTGCGTCAAGTCTTGCATTATGAGAAGGATCTACTTGACTATGAAAATCCTGAATATACTGCTGTAGCTTGTCTTCACTCATTTTCAGCGCTTGTTTAATCGACCCACATAACTGGACATGCGCACCTGCATAATATTCTTTCGACGCCTGAATCGCTTCACCTGTTATCGATCCATCATTCAAATAGTTCGTCACCGCTTGTTTGACAGCCTCAATACGTGGTGTGATTTCTTGATTCGTTGCTCGGAGTTGGCTTCTGAAATGGGTTACTTCCGCAATATCAATACGCGTCATAGCAACAACTCCTTATGTATCCGTTTCTGTTCTTCCTCTAGCTGGTAGACATTATTTTGTAGCCGTTGTTGCTCCTGCTGTAAAGCTTCCCGCGTATCCTCCGCTGTCCGCCGAAGTTGACGCCAATTCTGATGTGCTATATCTTCCGCTTCATGCGCCACGCTTCTCCCGTGATTTCCTTGCCAAATTTCGTGAGCTTGCGCGACCAAATTCGATTTTTCTCGTTCCATATGAAATAATTCCGATTCCGCCGATTCTAACCGCACTTGTTTTTGCCGTATCGCATACAACGCATCTTCCTGTACTTCTTTTTCCCGCCTCATCTTTTGTAATTTCTGATGTAGTGCCTCCATTTTTTGATCCATCCTAGCGCACCTCCAAATGTAACTTCTGCCCAACTTCTCTGTCTTTTTGCGCATAAGCCTCTCCAATTTGTTTAATACGCTTAGCATCCTCTTGTACAACGCTTTCAAAAGTCTCCACACCATCTAATAAGGACAGCAAACACTCCCGATACTGCGACATAGAATTACTTTGCGTATAGCTCATATTCCCATTCTTCATTGGGTGATACGCCATTCCCTGCACACTCGAACTCAAATCAGCCGCATGATTCATCATGGTATCTCTACTCACGCTAATTTTAGTCATTCCGACACCTTCCTCCCACTATGTAGTAGACAAAAAATCAAGATACTTCCATCATAGCCAAAAATGAATAAAATGTCAGGTAAATATTAATAAATCCTACCAAGACCTTCACACTACTCTATCTATCATTAAAAATCACAAAAAAACTTGCAAATCCAGCGTATAGCACCAGATTTACAAGCTTATTCTAATCGATTTCATATTCACATACGTTCACATGAATATTGGGGTTGTAACAATCCAAGATTGAACAACCCCAACAATGCGGCCGAGAGGACTTGAACCTCCACGGGTTTTACCCCACTAGGCCCTCAACCTAGCGCGTCTGCCATTCCGCCACGACCGCTCTATTAACACTAATTAATATTATATTATTGGAAGCCCACCATGTCAACGATTATCTCAAAAAACATGAATATTTATTCATACCCAATCTATGAAGAGCCCACAATACGAAAAAAAGCCCCCCATTCTTACGTTTTCTTTAGGGTACGACGAAATCTTTGCTTCACAAATTATTACTATGACCCGTACGGGATTCGAACCCGTGTTACCGCCGTGAAAGGGCGGTGTCTTAACCGCTTGACCAACGGGCCTTGTTTGCTAGCTCTCAAGCCAACTTTCTCATTATAGCATACTCCTCAAATCATGCAATACTTATTTCCAAATTTCTAAAAAAAGTCCCTGCCTATGTAAACAGAGACTCTTTTCTCACTTCTTAAACCTGTCTTCTTTTCCAACGAAGTAATATGAGCACACCTGTCATGCTAAGTACTAGTCCCAAGACGATAACTAAATCCATCGACTTATCACCGGTTGTTGGTAGCAATCCTTTTTCTTTGCTAGGTTCTGATTTTGGCGCTACTTTTTCAAGGCTCGGCGCTTTTTCAGGTTGTTGTGGTACAATCTGTTTTTCTGGCGGAATAACGATGGTTCCGTCAGGCTTTGGTGCTGGATCCGGTGTTGGTTTGGGCTCGGGCTTTGGTGTCGGTTCTGGATCAGGTTCTGTTGGCAAGACTTCCTCTGGGTCTTTCGTGTAGCTCACAACAACTGTCTGCGCTTGATCCGTGAATGTTCCAGTTACTTGTGCATCTTTTTTCGTATATCCTGCAATCACTTTAATTTTCGCTGTAAAATTTTCACCGATATTCCCCTGCAAAATTTCAGACGGTGCGATTTCTCCGCCGTTTTCATCTTGATATAAAACAGTTACATCAGCGCCTGGAATTTGGGCAATAATTGGTGCTGATTCGTTGCTTGCCGCGTCCAGTGCAGTCACCACATATGTGCCAGACTCACTGATCGGATAGCTGAATTCTAAACCATCTCCGCTCCAAACTTTCGTAACGATATTGGCTGGGTTGGCGATGATTTCCTCTGCTGTTCCTGATCCTTTATACACGACATAGTAACGCGCAGAATTAGCGGCTGTGTCTGACCAAGTAAGTGTATCCGCGGTTTGTTTGACTTGAAGTGGTGCGGCAATGACCTGATGCGCTAGCCACGGCTTGCTTGGTATCAATGAGGTCGTCGCAAAATATGTCTCCTTCAAAAGATCAATTGCGTCATTTTTCGCTTGATTTGCCGGCTTTTGTGCGTCTGAAATGCTCGCGATATTGCTCTTTTTAATATCGTTGTAGCTGAACAGGACGCTTCCAGAGACCTGATTTAGTAACTGGTTAAAGCGCATCTGATTCGGAATTTCGGCTGGGTTCATCCATGCAGCATCAAAACCGCCGTTTCCTACATGTTTATAATTCGCATGCCCGACGTAAATTTGTACGTGCGTCCCTTCTGCGGCCTTATTCCACCATCTTGCCAAATCACCGTATGGAGCTGCAACTTGGTCAAAACTCCAATAAATTTGTGGCACCATATAATCTACTTTCTCATCCTTAATCCACTGATACGTATCCGCAAAAATGCTTTGTGAATAAGACTGAGAAGATCCTGTCGGTGTGTTGGAGCCGAGCGGATTATTCGCCTTATGCTCCCAAATACCGAATGGGCTAATTCCGAATTGAACAGCAGTTTTCTTCGCTTGATTGCTCGTATCAATGGCATGTTTCACCTTATCGATGAGCGTTGTAATATTATCACGGCGCCAGTCATCAATGCCCGCCTTTGTATTCGGGTAACCCGCTGAAATACCATATTTCGCGAATGTTTCCGCATCTTCTCCTTTATCCCCAAAAAGCACATTCTTACCGTCTACCGTGATGCGATACGGGTAAAAATAGTCATCAAAATGAATCGCGTCCACATCATAATTCGTCACAACTTCTTCAATCGTTGCTGCTACGTGATCTTGCACTTCCGGAATGCCCGGATTAAGGAATAATTTCTCATCAAAACGCAAAACGTTCTCAGGATGCAAAACAGCATAATTCGTATCGGCTAAAAGTCCGGCCTTATGCCATGCTGCAATCTGTTCTGGAACCGTCATTGCAAGCGCTTCCTCCTTGGTTGCACCGATTTTTGTCAAGACGCTTTGTGTTGTTAACTTAGTATTCGTCACGCGATATGGATTAAACCACGCATGATATTCCATCCCTCGTTTGTGCGTCTCCTCCACCATAATCGCAAGCGGATCATATCCCGGATTTGCCCCCTGTACACCATTTGCAATAAACTCCGACCACGGATTGATTTTCGATGGATAGAATGCGTCAAGAAGTGGCCGAACTTGAAAAATAACCGCATTCATATTCCAAGCTTCAAAGTCGTCCAATACCGTGTCATATTGTGCCCGAAAAGCTGATTCTGATCCTACTTTTGCAAAGTTTAGATTGGCGATTGTCGCAACCCATGAACTCTTAAACTGCTCCTTATCTTGCGTGTATGTCGTTGGAATCTGAACTTGCTCGCTGGAACCATTGTAATAGAAAACCGGTGTATTTGCGTCATAACCGTACGTCCCGTCTGCTTTTTTTATAAATTTTGTAAGTCCTTGTGTCCCTTCTTCCGCCTGTGCCATCAAGGAAAAAACCGATACACTTAATACAAGTATGAGTAACATTGATGCCCATTTTTTCATTTTTCATCCCCCTTTTTTATATCGTCAAATTTTATAATATTTTCCAGATGACGATTACGGGTTCAATATATCATCTTCAAAGGTTGATTTCAACTTATTTTTTAGAAAAATTAATTATATATCACAATTATACATACTAAAAAAGCTCTCTATCTCGCTCGTATCAACCTATTTCATGTTTCAAATTGTTTGAAATAAATTTTTAATTCGTTTTTGTAAACGTTGACATTTTGTTTCAAATGAACTAGAATACACGTTGAGAAGTAAATTACTATAGCAAAAAAGGGGGATTAGTCTAACAGCGAGACGATACATAACTATAAAACAAAAAGGGAGAGTCATTATGCAAACATTTATGAATTTTTTAGAAAAATATTTGTCGATGCCCATGGCAAAACTGTCTGAACAACGGCATCTGCGCGCAATTCGTGATGGAGTTGTTTCGTCACTACCGTTTATCATTGTTGGTAGTATGTTCTTGATTGTTGCATTTCCGCCGGTTCCTGAGAGTACAGCACTCTATCAATGGGCGCAGGCGCATGCCTTTGAAATTTTAATTCCTTATAGGATGACGATGTTTATTATGTCCTTGTATATCACTTTTGGAATCGGTTACAATTTAGCGAAAAGTTACAAGCTTGATCCGCTATCTGGTGGGCAAATTGCTGTTGCTTCGTTCTTGCTTACCTTGACACCAATCGCACTTGATAAAGTCGGCTTTGTCCTGCCAATGGCTAATCTCGGCGGGCACGGATTATTTATGGCCATGATTGTTTCCATTTTTTCTGTTGAAATTATGCGATTCTGTAAAACACGAAATATCACAATCAAGATGCCCGAACAAGTCCCACCTAGTGTAGCAAGATCTTTTGAAGCACTTATACCTGTTGCTTTTGTTGTTGTATTTATGACGCTAATCACGGTTGTACTCGGTATCGATGTCCATTCACTAGTCGATAAAGCAGTTTCACCTATTGTAAAAGCTGGCGATACCTTATTCGGTGTCCTCTTACCTGTATTTTTAATTGGTTTCTTCTGGTCTTTCGGTATTCATGGAATTTCCGTTATTGGAGCAGTTGCAAGACCTCTTTGGGAAAAATATTTAGGTGCCAATGCGGAAGCTGTAGCTGCTGGTGCTCCCATTCCTCACGTAGCACCAGAAACTTTTTTTCAATGGTTTGTTTGGATTGGTGGTTCTGGCGCAACACTTGGTTTAGTACTCGCAATGCTGTTCTTTTCTAAATCTAGTTATTTAAAAGCGCTGGGCAAAACCACACTAGTTCCGAGTATTTTCAATATCAATGAGCCTGTTATTTTTGGGACACCAATTGTACTAAATCCGATGCTAATTATTCCATTTATCTTCATCCCACTCATAACAACAACTATTTCTTATTTTGCAACAACACTTGGTTTCATTTCGCCAACGTATGTCATGGCACCTTGGACTTTACCTGCTCCAATTGGCGCCTATCTTTCAACAGGTGGCGACTGGCGAGCCATCGTTCTTGTCCTCGTCAATATAGCAATATCATTTGTCATCTACATCCCGTTCTTCAAAATGTATGATCAGAAGCTATTGGCGGAAGAAAAAGCTCAGGCAGAAGAAAATAAAGAAACACATAGTAGTGAACCGAATTTAGCTTAACAAAGAACGCATAGAGGGACAGTTAGCTTTATTGTCCCTCTTTATTCAAAAAGGGAGGTTTTTCATATGGAAACGAGTAGCAAATGGATTAAATTCAACTACAAAAGCGCTATCATCTTCTTCACTATCACGATCTTAGCCAATCTTATTTTCTTACCAATACTTACAAGCCTTGGCGTTTCACGGGCTTTCGGTCTATTCCTACTTACGAGCCTTGCTAGTAGCGCATCACTATCTTATATCCTACTTGCAAAACATGGCTTTTATAAATCAAAAAAACAGGCGTCAATTTTTACAGCAATCGTTACGTTAGTATGCACGGCAAGCTGCTTCTTTTTAATGTATGTTAGCTAAAATAGGGAGGTTATAATATGTATGTTGTTGGGTTAATGTCCGGTACATCACTTGATGGCGTGGACGTGGCTTTGCTTGATATCCAAGAAAAGAATGGCAACTTATCAACAAAATTAATTGATTTCAAAACGGTACCTTTTCAACCTGGAATCGTAGCAGAAATTCGCAAAAGTTTGAGCATCGAGGAATCCGATTCACAGCTCATTTGCAGTTTAAATTTCAAATTAGGCGTGCTCTTTGCGGAAAGTCTAAAAATGATTTGTAGTAAAAATGGTATTGCTGCGTCAGAGCTTGGCGTGATTGGCTCACATGGCCAAACGATTTTTCACCAGCCCGAACAGATAGGAGATTTTGCGGCTTCGACATTACAAATCGGCGAACCAGCTGTGATTGCGTATAACACTGGAGCAACCGTTGTATCAAATTTCCGTACGATGGATATGGCTGCTGGTGGTCAAGGTGCACCGCTCGTGCCATTCACAGAACTACTACTCTATCGTGACGCTCATAAAAATCGGCTTTTACAAAATATCGGCGGTATTGGAAATGTGACAGTAATGCCGAAGAATGCGATGATTGATCACGTTTTTGCGTTTGATACAGGGCCTGGAAATATGATTATCGATGACTTGATGTTGCGCTTGTTTGGGCGTAGCTATGATGATGGTGGTGACACAGCGGCTCAGGGTGTTGTAAACGAGGAGTTGCTCGCCTATTGTATGGAAGATCCATTTATCACAGCTGCGATTCCAAAATCGACTGGGCGCGAACTTTTCGGGACGGAATATACCGATGAGTTGCTGATTACATATGGACATTTAGCGCCGGAAGATCTAATTGCGACATTAACGATGTTCACTGCCAAAACCATCGTTTCAAATTACGAACAATTCGTCTTCTCAAAAATGGCAATTGATGAAGTGATTATTAGCGGTGGCGGTAGCTATAACAAGACGTTGCTACGCTATTTAGCAGAACTTTTAGAAGGACGTTGTGCAGTGTTGACACAGGAAGATATCGGTTATTCTTCTGATGCAAAAGAGGCCGTCGCATTCGGATTATTAGCTTATGAAACATTGCATGGTCGACCATCGAACGTCCCTAAAGCGACTGGTGCACGCGAGCATGTCATCCTGGGGAACATCACCTACCCGCCACTAAAATATAAGGAAGAAGGCAGCGCCCATGCATAAACTTGGTATCTCAATTTATCCAGAACATTCGACACCTGAAAAAGATAAAGCGTATATCGATTTAGCGCATAAGTATGGTTTTACGCGCGTTTTCACCTGCTTATTATCAGTGAGTGGCGATAAGGAACAGATTTTGCGCGAGTTTAAAGAGACGATTAGCCATGCGAATGCGCTTGGTATGGAAGTTTTGGTTGATATTTCACCACGGATTTTCGAAGCTCTTCATATTTCCTATGATGATTTATCTTTTTTCCACGAGCTTGGTGCTTACGGAATTCGATTAGATATGGGCTTTACTGGTAGTGAGGAAGCTGCGATGACATTCAATCCATACGGTCTCAAAATTGAAATCAACATGAGTAATGACACCAATTATTTGAATAATATTATCGATTTCCAGCCGAATCGAGAGAATTTGATTGGATCTCATAATTTTTACCCACATCGTTACGCTGGGCTTTCCTATGATTATTTTGTAAAATGTAGCGAGCGCTTCCGAGGTTTTCAGATTCGTACAGCAGCGTTTGTCCATTCCAACGATGCGACATACGGTCCTTGGCCAGTCACAGAAGGTTTATGCACGCTTGAGATGCACCGTGGTTTGCCGATTGATACGCAGGCGAAGCATCTTCTCGCAACAAAGCTCATCGACGACATTATTGTGGCCAATGCCTATGCATCTGAGGCTGAAATCGCACAACTTAGTGCCGTACTTCGCGCAGAGAAATTTGGCTTGAAAATACAGCTTCACGATACAATTACACCGCTCGAACGCAAAATTGTGACAGAAGAACCTCATTTTTATCGTGGTGATGTGTCCGATTACTTTATCCGTTCCACACAATCTCGCGTGAAGTATCGTGACGAAGCATTCAAGCCAACATTCACACCGAACATCCAACGCGGTGATATTTTAATTGAAAACGAGCTGTACGGACAGTACAAAGGCGAATTACAAATTGCTCTAAAAGATATGGAAAACCGAGGAAAGACTAATGTAGTTGGGCGGATTTTGGACGAGGAAATTTTCTTATTAGATTACATGGAACCATGGACTAAGTTTGAATTTTTTATAGAATAACCTAAAAAAACCAGATTTTCATCTAGCCTATAAATGGCGAGATGAAAATCTGGTTTTAACTTTAAAACAGTAGCCTAGTTATCGTAAAGTCCAGTTGTTCCTAAACCGATAACAGCACCAATCCATAACACTATTAGTGAAAAAAACAAAATGGCTATAATCAAACGTGCCGAATTTTTTCTGTTTTAGAGAATAGTGCAATAAATGAGAAAATGATGCCTAAAGCAATTACCGCAATAAGAATAATTATTGGGACAACGTTTGTTATAAGAAGTGCAGGAATCGTTCCTAAAATTGTAAGCGCAAGAAACACTAAGCAGATGTTGGTGCGCCAAGTTACTTGTTTCATAGTGAAGCCTCCTTTAGATGATATACTAAGAGTAACATGTAAAAGCTTATATTTCCTTAGCATTAGCTTACAAATGGTGCTGCTCCACGTTACAATAATGTCACTTTATCGAAGTAAAGAGCTCTTTTGGGCGCACTAAAAAAACGACACCTCAGCATCGTTTTGAACGTGTATTATATGGCGGAGAAGGAGGGATTTGAACCCTCGCGCCGCGTTAACGACCTATACCCTTAGCAGGGGCACCTCTTCAGCCACTTGAGTACTTCCCCATATTACATCGCCAGCTTAGTATACGCATAAAAAGAACTCCACAGGCAAGACTCGAACTTGCGACCGATCGGTTAACAGCCGATTGCTCTACCAACTGAGCTACTGTGGAATAGCGTCATTTTGTTTCTGCTGACTCTTTACATTATAAGCAGGTACGCTAAAAAAATCAAGCTTTATCTGACTATTTTCAGCAAAACATTTTTAGCCGTTCACAATTTTTTCTTCCATGTAAGCTAATCGGCCATTACAGCGACCGCAACGATACTTCTTTACATCAAAACGGCGCTTGCGTAAGAACTCGGTTTGGCACGATAAACAGACGTAGCGATGCATTTTTTGCGTGGTCGGGATGGCCTGACAAAAACGTGGGGCATCGACTTTCGCTAGGAGTTCTCGAAAATCTGCATCACGGTGCTGGTAGCCCTTTCCTGCAAGATGAAGATGGTAATGGCACAGCTCATGTTTCATAATCCCGATAAAATATTCCAAACCAAAATTCTCAAGATAGCGCGGGTTCATCTCGATAACATGGCTTTTTAGCAAATAACGCCCACCAGTTGTTCGTAGACGCGAATTAAAACGGGCTTGATGTCGAAAACGTTTCTGGAAAAATTGCAACGACACGCTCTCCATATGCCGTTGCAGCTCTTGTTCTGTCATCATCTGCTTACTTCCCTTGATCAGGGCTTAGCATCGTTAGCGAAATACGCCCTTTTTTCTGATCGACATCGTCCACCCAAACGGTTACAATATCACCTACTGAAACAACGTCCATCGGCTTGCTAACAAAAGATTTACTTAGCTTCGAAATATGTACAAGACCGTCTTGTTTTACACCGATATCAACAAACGCTCCGAAATCCACAACATTGCGCACCGTTCCTTGGAGTTCCATTCCGCTTTTCAAATCTTCCATTGAAATAACGTCTTGTTTCAAAAGCGGTGCATCGAGCTCATCGCGCAAATCACGTCCTGGCGCTACAAGTGAATCTACAATATCTTGAAGCGTCTCTTTTCCGACTTCAAGTTCTGCTGCCATTTCTGCCAAACTGAACTGGGCCAGTGCTTTTTTAAGTTCTTGTGAGCCAAGATCTGTCAGCTTAAATCCAGCTGAAACCACAATGTTTTCTGCTATTGCATAGCTTTCTGGGTGAATTGCTGTTGCGTCAAGTGGATGCTTACCTTCTAAAATACGCAGGAACCCAATGCTTTGTTCGTATGATTTAGCACCTAGGCGCGGTACTTTTTTAAGTTCTTTGCGTGATTCGAATGGTCCATTTTCCTCGCGGTATTTACGAATGTTCCCAGCAACCGTCTTATTGAGCCCAGCGACATATTGTAAAAGCGATGCTGAGGCCGTATTCACATTGACTCCAACTTGGTTTACTGCAGTTTCCACGACGAATGTTAGCGTATCGTTGAGTTGTTTCTGCGCGACATCATGCTGATATTGACCAACGCCGACAGATTTCGGATCAATTTTTACGAGTTCGGCGAGTGGATCTTGCAAGCGGCGACCGATTGATACCGCGCTTCGTTGCTCAACTTGAAAATCTGGAAACTCTTCACGTGCGATATCACTTGCGGAATAAACACTAGCTCCCGCCTCATTCACAATGCAATAATAGGCGCCTAGCTTCTCTTCTTTGATTAACTCTGCAATAAATTGTTCGGACTCACGTGATGCCGTGCCATTCCCAATCGCCACTACCTCAACACCGTATGTCTTCATTAATTGTAATACTTTTTGTTTTGCGTCACCTTTTTTATTTTGGGGCGGATGCGGATAAATCACATCGATAGTCAGCACTTTCCCCGTTTTATCAAGCAAGGCAAGCTTACAACCCGTACGATATGCTGGATCAAGTCCTAAAATTATCTTCCCTTTTAGCGGTGGTTGCAAAAGTAATTTCCGCAAATTTTCCGCAAAAATATGAATCGCTTGTTCTTCCGCAGCCTCAGTTAATTCAGCTCGGATTTCGCGCTCGATAGCAGGCCCAATAAAGCGTTTGTACGCATCTTCAATCGCGCTAATGACATAGCTTTCCGAAATAGAACCAGCCTTCTTAATCACCTGTTTGCGCAAGTACTCGATGATTTTAACTGGATCAACAACAACTCCGACACGCAAAATATCTTCTTTTTCGCCTCTGTTAAATGCCAAAACACGGTGACTTGCTATTTTTCCAATGATTTCTTGATACTCATAATACATTTCGTACACGGATTTTTCGTCCAGCTCAACTTTTTTCCCAACCGATTGCATCATACCAAATTTTCTAGTAAATTCGCGAATCCATTTTCGGTAAGTTGGTTCATCCGAAATGACCTCTGCTATAATTTCGTGTGCACCTTGCAAGACATCCTCTGTCGTTACCACTTCATGCTCGGCAGAAATATAGTTCGCTGCCTCTGCCATCACATCACCTGATTGTGGAAATGTAAGTAACCATGTCGCGAATGGCTCCAATCCCTTTTCTTTTGCAATCGTTGCTTTTGTGCGTTTTTTTTGTTTATATGGGCGATATAAATCCTCCAGCGCTTGGTGTTTCTCGGCTTTTTCAATCGCTACTGCTAATTCTTCTGTAAGCTTTCCTTGTTCTTCAATCAATCGCAAAATTTCTTCTTTGCGCTGTTTTAGCTTTTCAACATAAGCATAGCGCTCTTCGATATTACGAATTTCGACCTCATCCAGACTACCAGTCATTTCTTTCCGGTAACGCGCAATAAACGGCACGGTATTTCCTTCATTAAGTAAATTTATAACCGCATTGATTTGGTTCGGGCGGTATGGTAGTGATGTATGTACTAATTTTAAAATTTCTTCCATGTTCATCTTTGCCTCCATAATTTTATCTTTTGTTGTTGTGGCTCTTATGAGGCATCCCTAGCCGATTTAGAGCCTCAATATGCATGAGAATGTAGTGAGCATGTAACCCTTCAGCGGCTCTTATACACAGACCAACTAGCAGACGTATATTGAAATACCTAGTCCAATACTGTATTCTTTAAAAAGCATCCAGATCCAGCTTCAAGAGCCCACCTCTCAAAAATTTCGTGCCCTTCGTATATGAGGCATTCCTAGCCGATTTAGAGCCTCAATATGCATGAGAACGTAGTGAGCATGTAATCCTTCAGCGGCTCTTATACACAGACCCAGACCAACTAGCAGACATATATTGAAATACCTAGTCCAGTACTGTATTCTTTAAAAAGCATCCAGATCCAGCTTCAAGAGCCCACCTCTCGAAAATTCATAGCCTCAGTAAAAATCCAGAGAGAACTTTTCCAGCGCTCCCTTTTTCATTCAATCCAGCCTCAACGGCCATCCCCTAGAAAACTTCACACCCTCCTTAAAAAGCAAGAACAGCTTTTTAAGGAGGGCGCTCCAGTTTTTTCGGAACTAAACGAGCTCGTTTCAGCCCTTCATCTTCCCAACCAAAAAGGTCACATCATCTTCTGGTACATCCGCTACGTTACTCTCAATATTGTGTCCTACCGCCTCTATTGACCCTCTCGCATGGAGGTGTTTCTTAACCCCCGCTAGCGTTAGACCATCAGAGTGCATTAGGAAAGTAGAGCCTGGGCGATAGCTGAATTCTTGTGTCCGTATTTTTTGCTTTCTTCCCGATAAAAAACCTGTCGATGAGATTGGATAGACTAACTTTTCGTCTTCTCCAAGCATGTAAAATCGGATATTCCCAATGCCACAGTAAGTCAGTTTTTGTTTCGTCCAATCAGCCCGCCATATTGCAATTGCAGCACCTCTTAAACCCGCTACTGCTTCGTTTGAGCGAGCTACAATGTCTGCTAATGACTTTAATGAGCTGTTCGCGTCAATAGCCTCCGTCACAGCTTTAGCGGCCTTCTCAGCTTCTTTTCCGCTACCAAGGCCATCCACCAGCGCACAGAGAAAGCCTGATGCATTCTCTTTTATAAAAATTTGATCTCCACAATGTTGCTGTAAATGTTTAGCACGTTGAAAAACATAAACTTCCGTGTCGACATCTGACTGCCACATCGCATTCATCTAATCTAAATCCTCATCTTGCAGTGCCGCGCGCAATTTATTAATTGCTTGACGCTGAATCCGTGAAACGTGCATTTGCGAAATATCCAGCAAATCCCCCGTCTCTTTTTGGCTACGATTCTCAATGAACGTGTATTGCAAAATTTTCTGCTCCCGCTCATCAAGCGCTGGTAGTACCTTTTCAAGCAGCATCCGTTGATTTACACGTTCAAAACCATCATCCTCACCGCCGACAACATCCAAAAGCGTAATCGTGCTTCCATCTGAATCCGCTTCAATCGAATGATCCACAGATAGAGCCTGATAACTTTTACCCATTTCCATCGCTTCTAAAATTTCCTCTTCCGTTGCACCGATATAATCAGCAATATCGCTAATTTGCGGCGAACGTTGCAGTTCACGCGTCAATTCTTCGACCGCATTTTTAATCTTAGGTCCAAGCTCCTTGATCCGACGTGGTACGTGAACACTCCAAGTTTTATCTCGTAAAAAGCGCTTGATTTCCCCGACAATCGTTGGTACTGCAAACGCTTCGAAACTTTTGCCAAACGTTGCATCATATCTGCGAATCGCACCGAGCAATCCAATATTTCCAACTTGCACTAAATCTTCATGAAATGATTTACCTTGAGAATACTTGCGGGCAATGGATTCCACCAAATTTTTATAGTGAACAACAAGCTCATACTGCGCTTCCTCATCGCCGGTTTCTTGGTAATCACTAATCCATTTGTACACTTTTTCTTTGGCTTTTTCACGGGCTTCCTCTCTTGCCGCCAGTTCCTCAGGTCGAGATAATTTTGGCATTCCCCTCCACCTGCTTTTCCTCTATATATTTAGTCATGACTACCGAGACTCCATCTTCATAATGCAATTCAACATCATCCATCAGCGCCTCAATTAAAAATAAACCTAAGCCCCCAACACGCAACATGTCCGCATCGCCTTCTTCTTCATATGGGCCAATTTCAGCCTTGCGTTTCTCCAAATCAAAGCTCTTGCCTTCATCTGTGACACGCACCTCTAACTTATCTTCATAAATGGAGAAAGTAATCTGAATTTCACCACTGTCCTCTTCGCTAAAAGCATGTTTTACAGCGTTCGTAATCGCTTCACTAATCGCAATTTTTAGATCCTCAATCGCTTCAAAAGAAAAACCAATTCGGCTTGCGACACCAGATACTGCTAATCGTCCTAAACTTACGAACTCAGGTTTTGCCGGAATTTTTAGCTCAATCGTGTCATGCATTGTTGCCATTCATTTCACCCTCTACATTTTTGATTTCAATAATATCAGTCAAACCAGTAATCTCAAACAAACGATAAATACGATTTGACAACCCAACTAATTCCAATTCACTTTTCTTTGCACGCAAGTTCTTAAATAGGCCAACAAAAACGCCTAAACCCGTGCTGTCCATGTAGCTCACTTCGGCTAAATCAATCTGTAACCAAAAATTCTCTTGATTTAAAAACTCACTCAAAGCCTCTTTTAATTTCGGTGCCGTATACGCATCAATCTCGCCACCTACAACTACTTTCGCATGATTACTATCATTTTCTCTGATCTCTACTTTGATATTCATCACTTCACCTCGCCCATTTTTGTGTATCCAAATTACCTACCCTAAATATCGTTTCCTTAAACACGCTTCAAACAAATTAGTGTAAAATCGTCGCGCAACTCATATTCCTGCATTTTACACAAATGATCATACACCCCCTTAACCAAACCTTGAGGCGGCAAATCAATCCGTTTCTTGAAAACTGCAATCAAATCCTCGCGCTCAATAAAGCCTTCATCAGTCCGCGTTTCTGTCACACCGTCCGACATAATAAAAATCATATCCCCAAGCTCCACTTCCTTCTCAAAAGCGCGATACGTAGCACTTGAATCGATACCAAGCGGCAAACCCCGCGCATACAAATCAGTAAAGCGTTGTGTTTTGGCACTATAGTATAGCCCAACTTCATGACCAGCTGATGCAAATTCAAATAAGTGGCGCTTCGTGTCATACAAGCCATAAAACATCGTAATAAACATATTGTCCGCAATATTCATTTCAGCAACCACATTCAAGTTTCGCAACATTTCACTTGGAGTCTTCATATCGCCGCCATAGTTGTCTGCCGCATATTTCAGCATCGACATACTGAATGCTGCGGGAATCCCTTTACCAATCACATCTGCGAGCGTCACGCTAATTTTATTATCGCCCTCATTGGTGAAACTATAAAAATCGCCGCTCATCTGGCGCATCGGTACACTTACTACACCTACCTCAAGCCCGTCCACCATCGGAATATCCGATTTCATCATCGTTTTTTGCATATCCTCCGCTTGCGCAATCTCACGCCGAAGTGCTATCTGCTCTGTCCGTAAACTAAGGTGCTCCATGTGAGCCAGTCCATAACCAACCATCATTTCTAGCAGGACATCAAACGAAGAAGAAACAAACGCTGGCAGATCTGCATCATACTCTTCTAAAATCGAACGATGCAGATTCACTACCTCTTCTGGTGATACATGTTTTTCCATTGCCTCTCGTGTCAATTTTTCGCACGAATACAATATCTCTTCATCTTGGTGCTCTAAATATTTCAACATGATGTCGCGGTATTTCTCTTTAAACTCCCTAGCATCTCTATCTTCCATTTAGCGCCGTCCTCCCCTAGCGGACCCACTTTTGTGTTGTAATAATGGTTCCCTGTTGCCCTTCTTCTACACTAGATACTAAATCAAACGTATCCATCAATCGTTTTACACCTGGTAAGCCGGCACCAAGACCACCTGATGTCGTGTAACCATCTTGCATTACTTGCCTTACATCTCGTATTCCTGGGCCTTTGTCTTTCGCAACAATTTTGAGCCCATCTTTTCCTGCTTCTACCATCTTCTCAATACATATCTCTCCAGTTCCCGCATAGAGAAAAATATTTCGGGCAAGTTCACTAATCGCTGTTGTAATACGCGCTTGATCCACCGTACCAAACCCGATTTCCTTCGACACTTTTCTTCCTAACTGGCGAGCGGCGACAATGTCCCACTCATTGATAATCTTGACACAGGATTGGAATTCCATCTCTATTCCCCCAATTCCTGTTTTAATTTTTCCAGACCGCTTTCTAGATCCATCGCGGAGAGGACACCTTCAAATGTAATACCGAGCTCAATCAATGTAATCGCGACAGCTGGCTGGATTCCCGTCACAACAACCGTCGCTCCCATCAACCTGGACATGCTAACAACATCTCCTAAAATTTTTGCAATGAAAGAGTCAATAAAATCAATCGATGTAATATCAATCACAACGCCTCTTGCAGACGTTTCATGAATCTTAGCAAGCAAGTCCTCCTGAAATTCTACCGCCGTATGGTCATCGAGCTCACTCTGGATGGAAATTAATAGACATTCTCCCAATTTCAAAATCGGAATTCCCATTCTCTCACTCCTCTTTTTCTACAATCTCTCTATTTGTCATCGCGAGTGCCTTCTCCATGCCTTTTTTCATTGTGCTCGTCGTGACAACTTGATCTAATTCTATCCCTAAATTAACTATCGTCTGCGCAATCTCCGGCCTAATCCCAACGAGCATCGCTTGGCATCCCACTAACCTTACTGCGTCACTAGCCTGGATAATGTGGTGCGCTACCATCGTGTCCACAATCGGAACACCTGTAATATCAATTAACACCACATCCGAACGATGCTTCACAACACCGATTAGCAAGTTCTCCATAATCAATCTCGCACGCTCCGTGTCAATCGTTCCAATAAGCGGCATCACCGAAATCCCATCGAAAATCGGTAATAACGGTGCGGACAGTTCCTGTAATGCCGTTTTTTGAATGGATACTGTCTTCTCCCAAGATTCTGCATAAGCATTCACAACCACATTATACATCGATGATAACCAGTTCTCAAAATGATAGTAAATATCCTCATCCAAATTCTCTTTTTTCTCGTTAAACAATCCTTGTCGCTTCATCTCGCTGTAAACTAAAAGTCCAAATGTCCGCAGACCAGCCGTTACAAAATGTACCGACCAATTAAGATGTACCACTTTTCTTGAAAAGCCATCTAACTTCTCATTAAAGGAACCATCTTTTGTCCCCAAAACATTCGCAACAATCAAATCTAAAAACTCGCGACTTGTATCCTCATATAGAACATCGCTCGTCACCAACAGAATCGCCGGATCTGCCTGTTCCTTCATCTGTTCCATCCACTTGTTTAGCAACACATCTTTGTTTGTATGGATAAAATTCGCAAAATCTCTATACATATTTATCTTTCCAACCTTTCTCATCTGCTTGAAACCTAGTCTAATCTTTCTAAAAAAAAGAGACATAAGAAAAGCAGGGGGGAGCAAAATGGGGTTTGCCACAGCCTAAGAAGCTTCTCTCATGTCCGGTACTAAAAGCCAGACATTATATTCTAAACTCAAGTATCATCAAATATGTAATTCTCTTTTGTTCCCTTTAAATCTTCGCGAAACCTTCACGTACAGCCTCTTCGTTCATCTAGTAAAGCCATTCTTAATCATCAATTATGTAAAAGACACATCGACTCTACTACTCACAAATATTCGCAATTTTAGAAATCTACTAAGCCCATACTAATTTCTAACGCTTTGTTTACTTGATTCATCAAGCTATCGTCCAAATGCGTAATCTTGTCCGTCAAGCGTTGTTTATCAATCGTTCTGACCTGCTCTAACAAAATAACAGAGTCACGATCAAAGCCATGTTTCCGGGCTGCTTCAACGTGGGTCGGCAATTTGGCTTTAGAAATCTTTGCCGTAATTGCCGCCACGATGACAGTAGGACTAAACCGATTGCCAATATCGTTTTGAATGATGAGAACAGGCCGTATTCCTCCTTGTTCACTACCCACAACAGGAGATAGGTCCGCGTAGTAAACATCCCCACGCTTCACCATCGGCACATTCATCCTCCTAAAACTTGTAAATTTTTATCCTCGGCTTCCGATTCAACATGCGTACATTCACATGCAATCGAAAAATTGATAGAAGCCATTTCAGTATACCCACGTTCCATTTCGTCACGTAACTCGCGTGCTTTTCTTTGACGTAAAAACTGCTGTGTTGCTTCCATAATTATTTCACTCCGCCCCATTTTTTCTTTTGCCCGAGCCTCATCTAAGTCGTCCAATACCTGCTGCGTCATTTCTACCCAGATTTCTGTCGTGTCTGTCTTTTCTAACACGCGTCACACCCCCAGCTGTGTATTACTCTATAACATATATATCGTAACACTATAGACGCGCGATTGAAAGGCTTTTCGGAGTGTTTTTCCCAAAAAATACGCTATTAGACCTGATTCCCTATTACCCATGCTAGACTGAATACCTAACAGTTAGGAAATATGTTGTGTACTTTCTCATTATAATTCCTAATCAAAAACTATGCACGTAAAAAACCTCAATCAGATGTATTTTTTTGGAACGCGCTCAGAAATAAGGCAAGTGATCTCATAATTAATCGTATTTAGATGGCTCGCCGCAACGTCTGCAGAGTTCGGACTACCAATTAACGTCACTTTTGTTCCAACAGGATATTTGTGCGGTAATTTAATGATGCATTGATCCATACAAACACGACCAATAACCGGCATCAAAATACCATCCACTGATACTTGAAACCCTGAATAAGCGCGAATAAACCCATCTGCATAGCCAACAGGAAGCGTCGCCACCCATTCACGTTCAGCCGCCTCATAAGTCGCACCATAGCTGACACAATCCCCTGGAAATAACTCCTTCACTTGTACCATTTCCGTATACCACGATAAAGCCGGTTGCAATTTAAATGGTAACACTGGCACAATTTCTGGTGACGGCGTTAAGCCATACATCGATATCCCAAACCGTACAGCATCAAAATCGACTTGTTCGTGCAACAACGCCGTAGCACTGTTTGCGCAATGTACCCATGCTGGACGCGTTGCCATTGATGCCAATATGTTACGGAAACATGCCAGCTGCTTCTCAAAATATGATGTCTCCAACTGATCTGCCGTTGCAAAATGTGTAAAGATACCATCTAACGTTACATCTTCACGTTTCGCGATTTCTGCCTCTATCTCGCGAATGGCTTCCATAGAACGTAATCCCAGCCGCCCCATACCCGTATCTACTTTCAAGTGGACATCTAGATTTACTGGTAGCAATTCTAACCCCATCAACCAATCTAAATCAAACACTGTTAAAGTAATCCGTTTCTCCGCGGCAAGCCTAGCAAACGATTGAGGAACTGCACCCATCACCAATATAAAATCATCGAATCCAGCTTCTCGTAAGGCCAACGCCTCATCTAAAATCGCAACACAAAAGCCTTCTGCACCTGCCTCTTTCGCTATTTTGGCAACTTCCAGCATACCATGACCGTATGCGTCCGCTTTGATAACTGCAAATAAAGCTACGTCCTCTGGTAAATGCGCTTGCTCATTATGAATATTAGCTCGGATTGCCGCACAATCTACCTCTATCCAAGTCGAACGATGCCATCCCGTTACTGCCATTCTTTCCGCCCCCGATCTACCTCTTCAATAATGACTTGCGCCGCGGCACTTCTTCCTGTATGAGTAATGCTAACGAAAACCTGTTCATCCAATCGCTTCGGCTTCGTCAAAATCGGCCGTCCATTTGGCAATGTTAAAATTTCAACATCCGTAAAACTAAGTTCTTTTCCAAATCCTGTACCGTTCGCTTTTGCATAGGCTTCCTTGGCAGAAAACCGCCCTGCTAAAAACTCTACTTTGCGCACACCGCTATACTTACCAAGTAAATTCTGTTCGTCTTCCGTCAAAATTCGTTCTACAAAACGCGGATTATGCGTCAACACCTTCTCCACTCGATCCAAATCTATCATGTCTAATCCGATACCTTTAATCATTATTTCATCAGCTCCAAAAGTTGGCTCGCCTCATTCACGGCTGCTTTTCCAGCTTGAATGCAATCAGGAATTCCCACGCCTCGATAAGACATTCCTGCCAGAAAAATAGTTGGGTGGCTCTGCTTCAAATTTCCCTCCACCATTGCTAGTCGTTCTTGGTGCCCCACCGTGTATTGCGGCATTGCTTCTTTCATACGACTTACCTCATAAAATAACGGCTCACCTTGAAGTCCAATCATCTCTTTCAAATCCGCCTGCACTTTAGTTGCCATCTCCTCATCCGTTTGGTCAAGCAACCCAATTTGTCCTGCCTTTCCAAGGAAGCCGCGTAGTAAAATCTTTCCATCAGGCACCATATGCGGCCATTTCTCGTGCACCCATGTACAGGCCGTGATATTGTAATCACTTGTTCTCGCCACTAGAAACCCAGTCCCCTCAGGAATCTCTGGAACCGCATCTTTCTCAAAAGCAAGCGAAATCGTTGCTAAACTCGTCATTGGCTGTTCAGCAAGCGGCTTCACTGCTGGGGCATCGAGTAATTGCAACACAACATCGTGCGTCGCAGCAATAATAATCGCATCCGCAACAATACGCTCCCCACTCTCCAAGACGACCGTTGTATTTTCAATCGCCTTGACCTTCGTGTTAGCATATAGTCGCTCTACTGGAAGAACGTCAACTAGCGCATCAGTCAGTGTTGATAATCCGCCATTAAGCGTTCGAAAAGCACCAATCGTCTTCGCTGTCCCCGTCGTATTCATTGTTTCTGGTCGATGGCTTTTTAATCCATACATCAAGCTCCGGTGTTCCTTCGCCACCTTCTCAAACTGCGGAAACGTAGCTCGCAGACTCATTTCATAAATGTTTCCTGCATAAATACCAGCAAGCAATGGCTCAATTAAGCGAACTACCATCTCTTTTCCAAAACGATACTCAAAAAAGTCTCCTATCGACTGGTCCGCATCTGTCACATTCCCATCTAACATCAATTCCTCTAACGCTCTTATCTTCCCATCTTGCGTTAACAAATCACTTTCCAAAAGCGCACGAATATCAGTTGGAATTCCCATTACAGAACCTTCTGGTATGGGATGGAGCGCCGCATCATGATAAATATACGATTTTCCCGTAGCATTCGTAATCAACTGATCTGTTAATCCCAGTTCTGCAACAAGTTCCACCCCCGCTGGCTTACGCGCTAAAAAGGAATCTGGTCCCTTCTCAATAATAAAACCATCGCGATGAACCGTGTTGAATTTCCCACCAAAGTGATTGTCTGACTCAAATAATTGCCAATCCACGGCTTCCTGATCTACTTGTTTGTTCAAATAATACGCCGCGGATAACCCGGTGAGCCCGCCGCCGATAATGATGACTTTTTTCATAATAGGTTCCTTCTTTCTGAGTAAAGCTTACTTATTTTGATGGCTGATACCAGTAATAAAGCTGATTCGCGTCCTGTGCAGCAATATAATGAACGCTAGCATTCAAATGAGTTTGACCTGACTTTAAAAGTACCGAAAAATGTACAACGTTCCCTTTTTTCATCCAAATACTTTGCGCGTAATTCACCGATTGAACTCGGCGCTTCAGCATGAAATTCGTCTGTCTAGAAATAAATGGCCGCCCCTGCATCACAAGCTCCGTTTCTGTTGTGCAAAAACCAGTTGCGCGATATGCCACATAAGCCTTCCAAGCAAAAAGCGGTACCAACACTAAACTGAATAGCCCCCATGGGAACAATAGTATACTAACGAGCAAAATAACCGGTATCGTCCAAATCACGTTAATAAATAAAAAGCGTCGCAAGCTTGTCTTAGGAGCTCGCTCTAGGCGTTCAACAGGAAACTCGTAATCTTCTAAAAACTGAGGTAAAATCTCTAATGCCTTCGCTTTTTTTACAATTGGCAAAATGAGAATATCACCAGAATGTTCGTTATCGCCTGAACTACCTGCCGTCACAACACGCACCGACGCCAATTTCAACATTTGGCGAAGCGGCGATTCCACTAATTTAATCGATTGAATTCGTTCAAAAGCAATGGAAGTATGTTCTCGCTGCAATAATCCTTTTTCAATGACAAGATGATCTTCAAATTTCATCAATTTGAACTGGAAATACTTAAATAGCGTCGTAACAATCGCAATCCCCCAAAGAATTAGCAGTACGACAAGTCCAATGATAACAAGAACAACCGCACCATATCGCACAATCGTATCAAATTGCTCTTCCACAAAATCAGTTGGAATTACGTCACGAAACTGCTGACTAAGTGCAAGGATAATCAGAAATACCCCAAACACGCCACCAGACGTCACAGCCATTAATAGTAGCTCCTTCACCTCTAACTGAAATGTCAAAAATGGCTTCTCGTCCTTATCCTGAACAACAGGAATCTCTTCTGTTTCAAGTTGCTCTTCCTCGACCAATTCAGCCACTTTCCCGGCACGCAAATCTTTCAACTCTTGTGCAACACTAGCAGGAACCGCGCTCAAATCCGCCTCTGCTTTCCCGCCACCAGCTGTTTCAATTAATATTTGGACAACGTGAAACGGGATGTAGAAAAACCATTGTTTCTGCTGCACCGTCTGAATGCGTTCATACGGAATGAAGATATTTTTCTTGAAAAACAAGCCATACTTCACGCGAATCCCCTTATCATCCATGCGATAATGGTATGTAAAATACTTAATAAGAGCAGGTGCAAGAAGCAAAATAATCAATGCCAAAACGAGTAAAGGATACATCCACCAAGATAAAATCCCCTTACCACTCAGATTCCGAAACGCTGTAAAAGCAACAACTGCAATCGGAATAATGCTCTGCCTCACACTAACAATTAATTCTTTAATAAGCGCAATCGGATGTAGACGTCTATCTTCATACATCTTCCTTCGCCACCTTTACAAGCTCTAAAATATGGTGCCTAAGCGCATCTGATTCCTCTGCACGAACCGCTTCAATCGTATGAACTGTCGCTGCTGTTGAAATGGAAACACTCACCAACTTCTGCTTCCTAAGCAAAGGCCCCTGATCTGTCTCTACATGCTGCACCCGAATCATCGGAATCAACACTCGACTTCTAAAAATAATCCCATGTTGAATCTCAATCTCGTCATGTCTAATCTGGTAACTCCACCTAGCCCAACGAAAAGGTACAATAACAAAAAAAGTCAAAATAAAATAGCCAATCATGAATGCAAAACCAATCGCACTCCACCACACCGAAACATCAATAAAATAAAATAGTATCGCTGCTCCAATCGACGCAATCAAAAATATCAAAATCGCAATGGCATAACCTTGACGCCATACTGTTTTAATCTTCTCTGGCAATTTCTGTGCTAAATTCTCGAGCTCCATAAAATACCCTCCCTTTTCCTTTTAATGATACTTGAAAACCCCTGAAAAATAAAGCTTTATCCCCTGCTATTTTGCACAAGCTACAAGCATATTTATCCCCTTATTCTTTGATTTTGTGTATACTTAGTTCCAACAAAAAGTTCTTAGACTCGACGTTTTTCGTTCATAGTTTGTTCATTTATTAGCTTTATAATAAAAAATAGGAAGGTGGTAGTAAATATGAAAAAGCGATTTTATAAATTCCTATTGCTTATTTTATTCTTTTCGACAAGCGTACATATCCCCGTTAGCGCCGCAACAACGAGCCCCACTACTTCCGATGAGAGCGCCGGTGATTTTATCGATATGTTCGAAATTGACAATTATACAGCAGCAAACCCATATATTTTAGTGAATGGAAACACCGCTACACTGATGTTCACCACTACAGAAGATGCGAAAGTGAGCATTCGTAACAGCACCATCCATATCAAAACAACCAATTATACGCAAGATCAAGAGCTGACTATTAACCAACTTGCAGAGACAAACCATCTTATTTTGACTGTCACAACAAAATCTGGCGACAGCAGATCTTACCCAATCACAATTAAAACAATGCCGAAAATTATAGACACAGCCCTTTCTCCGTCAAGAAGAGCGCATTCTTAGAAAACTCTCCGTCTATTTTCATTTCCATCTCACAATTATCCTGTAGTATAGAACTTATTACTGGAGGGATACCTACATTGAAAAAGAAAATTGGATTCGGAGCCTTATGTTTCTTAATCGCGCTAGGAGTCAGCATCTTACTCACACAACCAGATGTAAAAAACACGGCCAGCAAGTTAAAAACGAACTATATAGAAGCAACGACCGTCGAAAAAGTAAGCGACCCGTTCTCTAATCTCGTTGAGGAACAGAAAAAATGGTTTATCGATAAATTAGAGGGACCATAAAATAAGCATGATAACAGTCACGTTACAGCGACTTGTCATCATGCTTATTTGCGTTCTAATTAATAATTTTTTTGAAATTGATGCGTTTGTTAATGTAATACATAATCGGTGCGCCAACTGCTAAAACTATGAATTCGCTGATGGCCAGTGTTAACCACGTATACAAAAATGGAAATTCCAAAACAAGCGCCAATTCCCAAGCAATGATACACATTGTTGCCGAGAAAACGAGCGTTGTTAATACCATTCTTACTTTCACATTCGCAATATAGCGGCTGAGCAAAATCACGATAACTAGTGAAATTACGGACTGTCCTACGCCAAAAACCAAGTCATACCAACCAAGTGGTGAGAAGAAATTCGCAATCAGAACCCCCACGACAATTCCAAAAAAGTACTTCTTATCAAATACGATTAAATGATTGAACATCTCCGACAAACGAAATTGAATATTCGTAAAGCCAAAAGGTGCAACAACTAAAGTCACGACAACATAAAGCGCCGCAACAATCGCATTGACTGTTAACGTTTTTATTTTCATTCTAAATAAGCTCCCCTTAGTTTTTTTACGTAGGATGGTTTCGAACTACGTTTTCTCATCTATGTTACATTAAAATCACCGCTACATCAAGGCCATTTCATTTTTTTTCGTAAGTAAGCGGTATCTTATAAAAAATACTTGCTTTTTTTTGCAAATGGGTGTAAATTCAATTATAGACTTTATTTGTCCATAATGAATTTTAATAAGCGACAAATTATATCCATAATGAAAACGAGGTGACTAGAAACATGCAATTAACGAAAGGTGTAGAGCAAGCAATATGTATCATTGTCCTGCTGTCGACCCAAGATAATCACAATCCACTAGCATCCGACGCGATTAGTGAGCATTTACAAGTTTCGCCTTCTTACTTAAAGAAAATCATGCGTAAACTTGTCGTTCAGAATATTATTCGCTCTGTACCAGGCAACAACGGCGGTTTTTCATTGGCGAAAAGTCCAGAAGAAATCACATTATTGGAAGTCGTCGAATCCATGGAAGGCCCCATCTCCATTTATCCGGATACAGGCCTAATCAACAAAGTTTTTCGCGACGGCGAGCACACTTCTAAAGGGGAAGCAGTGTTACATGACGTTTTTAACGGCGCAAACGACCTTATTCGCGACTACTTATCGAAACAAACAGCCGCAGACTTACTGAAACGCACGATGGAACAATCCGAAATACCAGTACTTAATTGGAACACAACGAATCTAAGCAATCAAAATGAGAAAGAGTGAGTTTTATGAATATGTTAAAACAAGAATGGAAACGACTGTTAAATAACAAAATCCTGCTCGTTTCAACAATCGTTATCATGTTTATCCCGATTTTATATGGCGGTGTTTTTCTAAAATCCGTTTGGGATCCTTATGGCAAGACGAGTGAGCTTCCTGTTGCAGTTGTCAACGAAGATCAAGCCGCCAATTATGAAGGGCAGCAACTGGACGTCGGGAATGAACTTGTCAAAGAACTGAAGAAAAATAACGATTTAGGCTGGAATTTCACAGACGCCGAAACCGCCAACAAAGGCTTGAAAGACGGCAAATATTATATGGTGATTACGATTCCTAAGGATTTTTCCAAAAATGCCTCAACCGTTCTTGATGCAACACCTAAAAAAATGAACCTTTCTTATGAAATCAACCCTGCACAGAACTATATCGGGGAAGTGGTTACAGGTCAAGGCGCATCAGCCGTCAACGCCAAAATTTCGAAAAAAGTCACAGAAAGCTATGCCAAAGCAATTTTTTCACAAATAGCTAAGGTTGGTGATGGTTTTGAAACAGCCGCTGACGGTTCTAAAAAAATCGATGAGGGCACCGTGCAGTTAAAAGACGGTAGCAAAACACTGACTTCTAAACTAAACGAATTAGCCACAAGCACGCCGAAACTGGCAGATGGTGCAAACAAAATCAGCGTCGCACTGGGCACAACCGTAGCAGATGGCGTGAATAAGCTAGATGCCGGCGCTAACAAATTAAATAGTTCACTCGGCCAATATACTGCCGGTGTATCTCAAATCCAATCAGGCCTCGGTAAATTGCAAGGTGGAACCGCACAGTTAAGCGCGAACTCCCCTGCCTTACTTGCTGGAAGTGACAAGTTAGCTACGGGTCTTGGCACGCTAAACGAAAATACCGAAACATTAGCTGCAAAAGTTCCAGAATTAAATAATGGGCAACAATCCTTAAACAGTGGTTTACAAAAATTACACGCAGGGAGCGAAAAACTTGACGCTGGACTTAACAAGCTAGCAAACGGACTCCCAACCGCATCCAATGTCCAAGAGCTCACATCCGGATTAAACGCCATGAAAGACGGCATCAGTACAATCAATGGCTCACTACAAGCAAGCGGCGATTTGAGCGCCTCCATGAAAACATTACAAACAAATATGGAAGCGATGGAAACAGCGATTACAGATTTAGGCAAGTCGATACAAAATAATGGTAAAAATACAACGACAGCTATTGCTAGTACGAACGCATTCCAAAACTTAGCACCCGCACAGCAAAAAGAAATCACCGACGCACTCAGCACAGAATTAACGAAGCAAGCTGGTGAACAAATCGCGATTGCCCAAAAGCTTGGCGCGAACCTCTCTAGCACTGCAAATATTTTACAAAACAAATTACAACCAGTTGCAGGAAATATAAGTGCACTGAAAGCTGGCGTATCTGAATTAAATAGTAAAGCATCGGTTGGTATTCCAGTGGCCGTCAAAGCCATCCAAGGCTACGACACAATCCGTGGTGCATTCGTTGCTCCGAACAATGGTATTTTAGACGGATCAGCTGCCCTAAAAGCAGGACTTGATTCCGCACTAGCAGGAAGTAACCAATTAGCCTCTGGAACATCTGCACTCACGAATAGCGTCCCAGCTCTTGTCGGTGGTGTATCGCAGCTTGCAGACGGATCTAGCACACTAAACAGTGGCTTACAAACTTATATAACAGGCGTAGACACAGTAGCTAACGGAGTCAGTCAAGCTAATAACGGCGCTACGCAATTAACCGAAAATAACCAAGCTTTACTCGCAGGTTCTTCCGCACTCGCAAATGGTACGAATACTTTAGCTAGTGGCTTACCGGAACTAGTGAACGGTACAAATACACTAGCAAGTGGTGCAGCACAAGTAAGTGATGGTTCAGGTAAACTTGCTACTGGATCAGCAACCATCGCGTCCAATCTTGTCAAACTAAATGATGGCACAAGCGAACTCGCAACCAAATTAAAAGATGGTGCCACACAGGTCGGCCAAATCAATCCATCATCAAAAACATACGATATGATTGCCCAGCCAACCGACCTCACTGCAGAAAAACTAAGTGACGTACCAAACTATGGTCACGGCTTAGCACCTTACGTCCTATCGCTCGGACTTTACGTTGGCGCATTGGTATTCAACTTCATCTTCCCAATCCGCCGTCCATCGATGACACCAACATCAGGTGTATCATGGTGGGCAAGTAAGTTCTCTATTGGCTTTGTGGCAGCAATTTTACAAGCGTTAATTCTTGATTTTGTGATGTTAGCGCTCGGCCTTGAAGTGGCACATATGGGAGACTTCTTCTTAATCTCCATTTTGACGTCGCTCACGTTCATGTTCCTCGTTATGTTACTTGCAACAGCATTCGGAAATCCAGGTCGCTTCGTTGCGATGGTTATCCTTGTCTTGCAACTTGGAGCAAGTGGTGGGACCTTCCCAATGCCACTAACAGACGGATTTTTCAACGCGCTTAATCCATTCCTTCCAATGACGCATTCTGTTTACGGCTTCCGTCAAGCAATCTCATCAGGACTTGGAAACAGCCTCTTTGTTACTAGCGCTTGGATTTTAGCTGGATTGATTGTGTTGTTTAATGCATTGCTTATTTTGACATTAACGATTCGAAAAAACAAACGATTTCCAGTGACAACATTACATGAAAAAATGATTTAAACGAAGGAAAAAGCTATAAATATGATGCACCTCTAAAGTTAGAGTTAAAAGATCTAACTTTAGGGGTGTTTTTATTTTCAAATGGATGTTTTAGTCGTAACTCAAGCTCTTTCTTGCATTAGCCTTAACTCCAAGGTTTATAATACAGTATGGAGGTGAGTAACAATGAATATTAAACAAGCGGCTGAAATGTTTAGCTTGACCGTGGATACGTTGCGCTACTATGAAAGAGTCGGTGTTATCCCGCCAATACATCGTAATTCCAGTGGTTACCGTGACTATTCTACCCGTGATTTAAACTGGATTTATCTCGTGAAGAATTTGCGCAAAGCTGGATTATCTGTCGAGTCACTCATTGAATTTGCGACACTAGCTCAATTACGCGAAACGCAAAATGTGGAGAAAGCTCAAAAACAAGTTTTACGAGATCAATTGAAAGAGCTGGACGATAAGCTAGCCGAAATGCAGCAAGTACGCAACTTACTCGTCTATAAAATCGAAACTTACGATGAACATATTGCAAAATTTAAAACTGGCGAAATGAACACTGAAAACATTGAAAAACTATGGGAAATAAAATAACTTGCATTGGACTTAACTTTAAGGTTTATAGTTAAAACTAGAATAACTAATAAAACCTAGGAGGACTTATTTATGCAAACTGTTACACTAAATAATGGCATCGAAATACCGATTTTAGGATTCGGAACCTATCAAATTACCGATGCCCAACAAGCTGAAACTGCTGTGATTGAAGCAATTAAAGCTGGTTATCGCCATATTGATACCGCTCAAAGCTACATGAACGAAGAAGCTGTTGGTCGTGGCATCGCTAAATCCGGTGTTGCGCGTGAGGAATTGTTTATTACCACAAAAATTTGGGTCGAAAATGTTAGCTATGACGGCGTTCTTTCCTCATTCGAGCGCTCCTTACAACGCCTTGGCTTAGATTACATTGATTTACTGCTCATTCACCAACCTTACAGCGATGTTTACGGAGCTTGGCGCGCTATGGAAACCCTACAAAAGCGAGGAAAAGTTCGCGCGATTGGGATTTCCAATTTTGCAGTAGATCGTGCCGTAGATTTAGCAGAATTCAATGAAATAACCCCACAAGTGAATCAAATCGAGATCAATCCATTTCAGCAACAAACAAAAAATATTGCAGCTCTAAAAGCAGAAGGAATCATGCCAGAAGCTTGGGCACCGTTTGCCGAGGGGAAAAACGATATCTTCCACAACTCCATACTTATTGAAATCGGCGCGAAATATAATAAATCGGTCGCACAAGTAATTACTCGCTGGCTGATAGAACAAGATGTCATTGTTTTAGCGAAATCAGTTAAGCCAGAGCGGATGTCAGAAAACTTGGATGTCTTTGATTTTGAATTAACGGAAGCAGATAAGCAGAAGATTGCGGAATTAAACGAGGGAGAAAGTCAATTTTTCTCTCACGCAGACCCAGAAATGATTCGTTGGATGGCAAGCCGAAAAATGGGTGTTTGACGAAGAAAAGCTTAGTATCAGTATTAAGTCGAGTGCTAATACGTGATACTAAGCTTTATTTATAATTGATGGATATGTACGACTAAAAAACTCCGAATTAGATGATATCAACTAGTTCGGAGTTCTGCTTCATTTATTATTTAGAATGGCCGCCTTTATGTCCGCCACCAGAGCCAGATTTACGATCGTTGCTGTAACGACGTCCGCCACCGTTTCCAGAGCCAGAACCGCCTTTGCCGCGATAACCGCCGCCTCCGCCTTTACGATCTCCACCACGGTAACCACCTTTATTGCCTCCGCGATAACCGCCACCTTTACCTTTGCCGCCGCCTTTTCCTCCACGATGAGGTAATGGACGTTCTTCGGAAATGTGAACTGGTGTTTGATCTGGTTCTTTTGATAACAGTTTCAACATTGCTGCTGCGATATCTGTTGCATCATACTCTTCTAATAATTTCGTTGCTACTACTTTATAATCAGCTAGGCTGTCTTCACGAACAATTTCACTAATTTTTTCAGTAGCTACACGCAATTGACCTTCGAATGCTTCATCCCAAGTTGGTGGTTGAAGTGGTGTCATGCGTTTTTTCGTAGTATCTTCCACGATTTTTAGGTAACCCATTTCACGTGGAGACACGAATGTTACTGCCATACCTTCTTTGCCGGCACGACCAGTACGTCCAACACGGTGAACATATGATTCTGGATCTTGCGGAATGTCGAAGTTATAAACATGTGTTACACCGGAAATATCTAGTCCACGCGCTGCTACGTCTGTTGCAACAAGGATATCGATTTTTCCTTCTTTAAACTTGCGCAATACGCTCATACGTTTCGCTTGGGTCAAATCACCGTGAATACCTTCTGCAACATAGCCACGCATGTCAAGCGCACGAGATACTTCGTCAACACGGCGTTTTGTACGACCAAATACGATCGCAAGTTCTGGTGCTTGTACGTCTAAAAGTCTAGAAAGAACATCAAATTTCTCTCTTTCATTTACTTTTACGAAGAATTGCTCAATTAATAGAGCTGTCATTTCTTTTGCTTTTACTTTTACCAATTCAGGATCTTTCATGAAACGTTCTGCAATGCGTTGGATTGGTTTTGGCATTGTTGCTGAGAATAGCAACGTTTGACGCTTATCTGGAACTGTTTTTAGAATTGACTCGATATCATCGATGAATCCCATATTTAGCATTTCATCCGCTTCATCCAATACTAATGTTTCCACGTTTTCTAGACGCAACGTTTTGCGATTGATGTGATCTAGGATACGTCCTGGCGTACCAACAACGATTTGTGGATTTTTCTTCAATGAGCGAATTTGACGGCTGATGTCAGAACCACCGTATACTGCCAAAACATGAAGGCGTTTGTCAGAAGCTAAACGATAAAGCTCTTCTGAAACTTGAATCGCAAGCTCACGTGTTGGCGCGATAATTAGCGATTGTACTCCTGTTTTTTTAGGGTCAATTTTGTTGATAAGTGGCAAACCAAATGCTGCCGTCTTACCTGTACCTGTTTGTGCTTGTCCAATAATATCTTTACCTAAAAGACCTAGTGGAATTGTTTTTTCTTGGATTGGGGTAGCTTCCTCAAATCCCATTCTGTTTACTGATTTAACAATTAGCGGATCTAAACCGAACTCCGAAAACTTTGTCAATGTCATTTCTCCTTTAAAAATAAGTTTTTTTGGGAGAGCACTTTCTCATCTTCATCATCTTTACTCATCGTTTTAATTCATCTGGTTAATGCAAGCAAATTGTTCTGGATAACACCTTAACGCTCACATTTTTCATTTTTCTGCAATAGAAAAGCTTGGATAAACCAAGCATATGATTCACGACATAATGGAGGCTGGGTTCAGTCATCAAATGCCGACAAGCAATCGATTCTGTCCACAGTCTCTTACGCAAAAAATAAAAAAGCCCTCTAATAATAATGTAGGCCTATCGTAAAAACCTAATTAACTTCCACAAACCATCATAACACGAATTCCTTGTATTTTCAATGATTAAACTTGATTTAAACGTTATATTTATGGTTTACTTTCAAGTATGCGCATACATTGTAGTGGCGAGACAAATAAGCCATAAAAAAGGAGCCTGCTACAAAATTGAAATTGCGGCAAGCTACTTTATAATTAATCAGTCGTAAACTTTTTTATCATTTTGATTAGAAGTGTGATAACAAGTATGGCTATGAATACGAGTAATGATTGGACAGCACCTAAAAATAGTGCTCCAAGTATGTCTGAAAATGTAGTGTCAATGAGTAGCATAATATCCACAAAACTAAATACAACAAAAAGCGACATGAACAGTATTGTACTGAACCCCAAAAGTTGTACCAAATTTAATTAAACCTCTTGGCTGGCCTGAAGACGGTATTCTACCGGACTCA
>NZ_CAUYTL010000034.1:0-31072 GCF_963575615.1 Listeria rocourtiae subsp. hofi
CGGAAGTTAAGCTTTTCAGCGCCGATGGTAGTAGGGGGCTTCCCCCTGTGAGAGTAGGTCGTCGCCGGGCAATGTATATTTTTAAGTACTCATTTTTCAATGGGTGCTTTTTATTTTTTCTTGATAAATTATTTTCTTGAAATTTAGTCTTGCTACTTAATGATTTTTAAGATAGGATTAGGTTTGAGATATTTTATTTGGTGAAAAAAAGGGATAAGAAGAGTTGCGTTTTTTTAGAGGGGGAATTGATATGGGAGATACTATAGGAATGATACTCACGATTTTTACTATTAATATCTTGTATGTATCACTTAATACGGTGAGGTTATTGATGACGATGAAAGGGTATCGGTATCGTGCTGCTATCGTGAGTGTATTTGAGATTGTGGTCTACATTGTGGCACTCGGAATGGTTATGAGTAACTTGAATGATATTGCTAACATAGCGGCGTATGCACTCGGTTTTGGGGTAGGTATTATTGTCGGTATGAAGATTGAGGAACGCTTAGCTTTAGGTTATATTACGGTTAATGTGATTACGAAGGACTATAACTTAGATTTAGCAAATCAGATTAGAAATGCGGGGTATGGTGTTACTAGTTGGATTGCAAGTGGGCGTGATGGCGAGCGAATGATGTTGGAAATATTAACACCACGAAAAAATGAGAATAAATTGTATCAACAAATTATTGCAATTGATGATAAGGCGTTTATTGTATCATCAGAACCCAAGCAAATCTATGGCGGATTTTGGGTTAAGCAAGTGCGTGGTGGTGTTAAGAAAAAGTGACTTTCTACGGAGGGTTACTTTTTTTATGTGGAAAAAAAGGAATAAACACGAACATTAAATTAGGCTTTCTTTTTATTGTTCGATTTTATGGTTGACTTTACTAACAGCTATTGTTAGAATGAAGAGGTCAAATAGTATTGGTATAGAAGAGGAGTGAAACATTGAATGTGTGCACAAGTTGGTGTCATTATGGGAAGCACTTCTGATTGGGAGACGATGAGGAAGTCATGTGAGGTATTGGAAGAATTGGGAATAGCTTATGAGAAAAAGGTTGTTTCTGCACACCGCACACCGGATTTAATGTTTACATATGCGGAAAATGCGAGAAGCCGCGGGATTAAGGTTATTATTGCCGGGGCTGGAGGTGCTGCGCATTTGCCAGGTATGGTCGCTGCGAAGACGACTTTACCTGTTATTGGTGTTCCTGTGAAGTCTAAAGCGTTAAATGGATTGGATTCGCTATTATCGATTGTGCAGATGCCTGGAGGTGTTCCAGTCGCTACTGTTGCAATAGGTGAGGCGGGAGCGGTAAATGCTGGATTATTGGCTGCGCAAATTTTATCGGTTGAAAATGAGGTAATTGCTAGCCGTTTGGAAAATAGACGTGATACACTAGAAGAAAAAGTTCTAGAAAGTAGTGATTCTCTTGAGTAAAACATATTTATTACCAAATAGCACGATTGGCATTATCGGAGGTGGGCAGTTAGGTCGAATGATGGCTTTGGCTGCGAAGGCAATGGGATTTCGGGTGATTGTGCTCGATCCAACTGTAGATGCTCCGTGCGGACAAGTCGCGGATGAGCAGATTGTTGCGAATTATACGGATTTGGCAGCTTTGAAAGAATTGGCTGAGAAAAGTGATGTTGTGACATATGAGTTTGAAAACGTAGATAATGACGCGATTCGTTCGATTGAGGACATTGTTCGTATTCCACAGGGGTCGGAGCTGTTGTCAATTACGCAGGATCGGATTTTGGAAAAGGCATATTTGGAGTCTATTAATATTAATTTAGCACCATATGCGGTGATTGTGGACAAAGATGATATTGTTCAGCATATTAGTAGCTTAGGTTATCCGGCGGTGCTTAAAACAACGCAGGGCGGTTATGATGGCAAAGGGCAATATGTGATTCAGAATGAAGACGATATTGATAAAGCGCTGGGGTTACTTCGCTTCGGTACGTGTGTGCTGGAGGCATGGATTCCGTTTGAGCGTGAAGTTTCTGTGATTGTAGCTCGTAATGCTTCAGGGCAAATTGAGACGTTTCCTGTAGCAGAAAATGACCATAAAAATAACATATTGCATACGACGCATGTTCCGGCAACACTTGACGCGGAATCAGTTCATGAGGCGGAGGCTATTGCAGTGAAATTGGCAGAGTATCTTCATTTGGAAGGTGTTTTGGCGGTGGAGATGTTTGTGACGAACTCAGGCGCGATTTATGTAAACGAGTTGGCACCTAGACCGCATAACTCGGGGCATTTCTCGATTGAGGCTTGCAATATTTCGCAGTTTACACAACATATTCGGGCGATTTCCGGTTTGCCGCTTCTTGAGGTGGAGTTGTTGCGTCCGGCGATGATGGTGAATATTTTAGGTCAGCATGTAGATGGTGTGAATGAGGTATTGGACGCGCATCCAGAGTGGTTTGTTCATTATTACGGAAAACAAGAAGCGAAGATTGATAGAAAAATGGGGCATATAACCGTACTTTCTGATAATCCGCTTGTTGAGATAGAGAAATTACGTGGTATGAAAATTTGGAGTTAATTGGGGGATTTGAGAAACGATGATTGAGCGTTATACGAGAGAAGAGATGGGTAATATTTGGACAGAACAGAATCGTTTTCAGGCTTGGTTAGAAGTTGAAATTCTTGCTTGTGAGGCTTGGGCGGAGCTTGGTGAAATTCCAAAAGAAGATGTAGCGAAGATTCGTGAAAATGCAACATTTGATGTGGCGCGGATTCAGGAGATTGAGCTTGAGACGCGCCACGATGTTGTGGCGTTCACAAGAAGTGTATCGGAATCGCTTGGTGATGAGCGTAAATGGGTGCATTATGGATTGACTTCAACGGATGTTGTGGATACTGCAAATTCGTATATTTTGAAGCAGGCTAATGAGATTTTGCGTGCTGATTTAGAACGGTTTATTGAGATTTTGGCAAATAAGGCTAAGGAATATAAACATACGGTTTGTATGGGACGGACGCATGGTGTGCACGCAGAACCAACGACGTTTGGCTTGAAATTGGCGCTCTGGCATGAGGAAATGAAGCGTAATTTGGAACGCTTTAATCGTGCTGCTAGTGGTGTTGAGTTTGGAAAAATTTCTGGTGCTGTTGGTACGTATGCAAATATCGATCCATTTGTGGAAGAATATGTTTGTAAGAAACTAGGTACGACGCCGGCTCCGATTTCGACGCAAACATTGCAGCGGGATCGTCACGCGGATTATATGGCTACGCTCGCTTTGATTGCAACTTCTGTTGAGAAGTTTGCTGTGGAAGTTCGTGCGCTTCAAAAGAGTGAAGTTCGTGAGGTGGAGGAGTTTTTTGCGAAGGGACAAAAGGGATCTTCTGCGATGCCGCACAAGCGTAATCCAATTGGATCGGAGAATGTGACGGGACTTGCGCGTGTGATTCGTGGACATATGGTGACAGCTTATGAGAATGTGCCGTTGTGGCATGAGCGTGATATTTCGCATTCGTCTGCCGAACGTATTATTTTACCGGATGCAACGATTTTACTTGACTATATTTTGAATCGTTTTGGCAATATCGTGAAAAATTTGACGGTGTTCCCAGAAAATATGAAGCGCAATATGGATCGGACGTTAGGTCTGATTTATTCGCAGCGTGTGTTATTAACGTTGATTGATAAGGGGATGGCTCGTGAAGAGGCCTATGATACGGTGCAACCTAAAGCGATGGAAGCTTGGGAGTCTCAGGTGCCATTTAAGACGCTAGTTGAAGCGGAACCTAAGATTACGGGATTACTTTCTAAAGATGAAATTGAAGCTTGCTTTGATTATAATTATCATTTGAAACAGGTGGATATGATTTTTAATCGTTTAGGACTTTAAGGAAGACATCGTGAAAAACTATGGAGGGTTATGGTGTCTTCATGGTTTTTCATGCTTTATTTGGATTAAAATTCTGATGTCAAAGGAGACTTTTCATAGTGGCGAATTTATTGTATGAAGGCAAGGCAAAACGGTTATTTAGTACGGATCAGGATGGTATCTTACGGGTGGCGTATAAGGATGATGCAACAGCGCTGAACGGGGAGCGTAAGGAGAGTTTTGCGAGCAAAGGGCGTTTGAATAACGAGATTACGTCGCGTATTTTTACTTATTTGCAGGATGCGGGAATTAAGAGTCATTTTGTGGAGCAGTTGTCGGATACAGAGCAGCTGGTGCGCTCGGTTGAGATTATTCCGCTTGAGGTCGTTGTGCGAAACGTGATTGCGGGAAGTTTGGCGAAGCGTCTTGGGGTTCCAGAAGGGGCACCTGCGAAACAGCCGATTGTCGAGTTTTATTATAAGGAAGATGCGCTAGATGATCCATTCATTAATGATGCGCATGTGCTTTATTTAGAAGCCGCGACAGAAGATGAGATTGCGATTTTGAAGCAGGCGGCGCTTGATGTGAATGTAGCATTATGTGAATTATTCGCAAAAATGAATATTACGCTGATTGATTTCAAATTAGAATTTGGACGCGATCAGGATGGAAAAATTCTGCTTGCCGATGAAATTTCGCCGGATACGTGTCGTTTATGGGATCGGGATACGAATGCCAAGCTGGATAAGGATGTATTTCGTCGGAATATTGGGAATTTAACAGCGGTTTATGAGGAAGTTTTGAAAAGATTAAAGGAGGTCGTTTGAATGTATAATGTGAAGGTGTTTGTAACGTTGAAAAAGAGTGTATTGGATCCACAAGGTACAGCAGTGATGGGGTCGCTAAAAAGCTTAAATTACGGTGAGGTTGAGGATGTTCGGATTGGAAAATACATGGAACTTCAAGTGGCAAAATCGGATCGTGACATTCATGCTGTCTTGGATGAAATGTGCGATAAGTTGCTGACAAACCCAGTTATGGAAGATTATCGTTATGAAATCGAGGAGGCTTAAGGATGAAATTTGCGGTCATTCAATTTCCAGGTTCGAATTGTGATTTAGATATGTTACATGCGATTTCTGACGCGCTTGGTGAAGAGGCAGAGTATGTGTGGCATGCAGAAACGAGTTTAGATGGGTTTGATGCGGTGCTACTTCCTGGTGGTTTCTCATATGGGGATTATTTGCGGACAGGTGCGATTGCGAAGTTTGCGAATATTATGCCAGAGGTTGTACGGTTTGCGGAGACGGGGAAGCTTGTGCTAGGTGTTTGTAACGGGTTTCAAATTTTGGCAGAGAGTGGCTTGCTTCCAGGAGCTTTGATTCGGAACAATAATCTCCATTTTGTTTGTAAGACGGTTAGTCTGCGTGTGGAGAATGCAGAGACGATGTTTACGTCAGAATATGTGGCGGGGGAAGAGATTCGGATTCCTGTGGCACATGGCGAGGGGAACTATTATTGTGATGATGCGACGCTTGCGGATTTGCAGGCGAATGGACAAATTGTGTTCACATATGCGTCAGAAAACCCTAATGGAAGTATTGCGAATATTGCTGGGATTACGAATAAAGCTGGCAATGTGCTTGGCATGATGCCACATCCGGAGCGTGCTGTGGAGGATGTTGTTGGCGGTACAGCTGGACTTGGCGTTTTTAAATCGATGTTGAAGGCTTGGAAGGAGGAACAGGTACATGCTTAATGTGAATCAGGAACCGTCAGCGGCGCAAATTGAGGAACAGAAAATTTATGAGACGATGGGGCTTAGTGAGAGTGAGTATGGTCTTGTTTGTGATATTTTAAAGAGGAAGCCGAACTATACGGAGACAGGTTTGTTTTCTGTGATGTGGTCGGAGCACTGTAGTTATAAAAATTCAAAACCAGTGTTACGCAAATTCCCAACAGAGGGGCCACAAGTGTTACAAGGCCCTGGTGAGGGTGCTGGGATTGTGGATATTGGCGATGGACTTGGCGTTGCTTTTAAAGTGGAAAGTCATAACCATCCTTCTTACGTGGAGCCGTATCAAGGGGCTGCAACCGGGGTTGGCGGGATTATTCGCGATGTGTTCTCGATGGGTGCGCGTCCGATTGCGATGTTGAATTCGCTTCGTTTTGGTGAGATTGATAATCCACATACGAAATATTTGGTGAATGAGGTTGTAGCTGGAATTGCTGGTTACGGGAACTCCATTGGTATTCCGACGGTTGGCGGTGAGGTGCAGTTTGATCCGTGCTATGCGAAGAATCCTTTGGTAAACGCGATGTGTGTTGGTTTAATTGCAAAAGAGGATATACAAAAAGGTCAGGCGGTTGGCGTTGGTAATCCAGTGATGTACGTTGGAGCGAAAACTGGTCGCGACGGAATTCATGGTGCAACTTTTGCCTCGGTAGAGTTTAGTGAAGAGGGCGAGCAGCAACGTTCAGCGGTTCAGGTAGGCGATCCGTTTATGGAAAAATTATTGCTTGAGGCTTGTCTGGACTTGATTCGTGATCATTCGGATATTTTGATTGGGATTCAGGATATGGGTGCGGCTGGTCTAGTTAGTTCGAGTTCTGAGATGGCTTCGAAAGCTGGATCAGGCTTGGAGCTTATTATGGATGACGTGCCACAACGGGAAACGCATATGTCGGCCTATGAAATGTTGCTCTCGGAGTCACAGGAACGGATGCTTTTATGCGTGAAAAAAGGGCATGAGGCGGAGATTAAGGCATTGTTTGAGCGCTACGGTTTGGAGGCTGTGACAATCGGAACGGTGACGGACGATAAGATGTATAAAATTGTGCATCATGGTGAAGTCGTGGCGAATGTGCCGGTTGATGCGCTTGCTGAGGATGCGCCTGTCTATCATAAACCTTCATCAGAACCGCAACGGTATCGTGATTTCCAAGCGGAAGAAGCTTTTTCGCCAGTCGTGACAAATGTTGTTGAAACTTGGAAAGCTTTACTTGGGCAACCAACGATTGCAAGTAAGCGTCATATTTACGAACAGTTTGATTACCAAGTTCGGACGAATACGGCGGTTGCACCTGGTTCGGATGCGGCGGTTTTACGAGTTCGTGGGACGAATAAAGCTATTGCGATGACGACGGATTGTAATTCACGTTACTTGTATTTGGATCCTGAGGCTGGTGGGCAGATTGCGGTTGCAGAAGCTGCGCGAAATATTGTTTGTTCGGGTGCAAAACCGCTGGCGATTACGGATGGTCTCAATTTTGGTAATCCTGAAAAACCAGAGATTTTCTGGGAGATTGAGAAGGCGGCAGATGGTATTAGTGCGGCTTGCTTAGAGCTTGATACACCTGTTATTTCGGGAAATGTATCGATGTATAATGAAACGGATGGAGAAGGTATCTATCCGACGCCGGTAATCGGAATGGTTGGCTTAGTGGAAGACGTTGCGCATATTACAACGCAAGGCTTTAAAGAAGCTGGAGATGTCATTTACTTAATCGGTGAAACGAAACCGGAATTCAGCGGTTCGGAATTGCAAAAATTAGAGCAAGGCAAAATTAGCGGACGCGCACCTGTACTTGATTTACAAGTCGAAAAGCGTTATCAACAGTTCTTATTGACAGCGATTCGTGAGGGGCTTGTTGCTTCGGCTCATGATTTGGCGGAAGGTGGACTTGCTGTAGCGCTTGCTGAGGCAGGTTTTGCGAATGATTTGGGTGCGGATATTAATGTACCTTTTGCAGCGGAATTGCTGTTTAGTGAATCGCAATCACGGTTCTTAGTTTCGGTGAAGGCAGATGATGCTACGAAATTCGAGCAGTTATTTGCAACAGAAAAATTGGTGCGCTTAGGTGAAGTGACAGACGTGCCGCAACTTGTAGTGCATACGGAAAAATCAGTAATTACAGCCGAACTTAGTGAGTTGAAACAAGTTTGGGAAGGGGCTATTCCATGTCTACTGAAATAAGAGGTTTGAATGAGGAATGTGGCATTTTTGGGATTTGGAACCATCCGAGTGCGGCACAAATTACGTATTACGGGTTGCATAGTTTGCAGCATCGTGGTCAAGAGGGTGCAGGAATTGTGTCGACGGACGGCGTGACATTAAAGGGGCACCGGAATTTAGGCCTGCTTGCGGATGTGTTTAAGCACGGGGAACTGGATGAACTTGTTGGGAAGTCGGCGATTGGGCATGTGCGTTATGCGACTGCTGGTGGCAAGAGTTTGAGTAATGTGCAACCGTTTTTGTTCCATTTTCATAATTCGAGTCTGGCGCTTGCGCATAATGGAAATTTGATTAACGCGCAGACGCTTCGACAAGAGCTGGAAGAAGAAGGAGCGATTTTTCAGACGAGTTCGGATACGGAAGTTTTGGCTCATTTGTTAAAGCGTAGTCAGACGGGATCGTTTTTGGAAGATTTGAAAGTAGCGCTGAATAAAGTGCAGGGCGGTTTTGCGTATATGCTGTTGACGGAGAATGAGTTGATTGCAGCGCTTGACCCGAATGGTTTCCGTCCACTTTCGATTGGGAAAATTGGCGACTCCTATGTGATTGCTTCTGAGACGTGTGCCTTTGATACGGTTGGCGCAGAGTTTGTGCGTGATGTGGAGCCGGGTGAGTTGATTATTATTAATGATGATGGGTTGCAAATTGAGAAGTATACGGAAAATGTGAAGCATTCAATTTGTAGCATGGAATATATTTATTTTGCGCGTCCTGATTCCAATATTGCTGGAATTAATGTGCATTCAGCACGAAAACGGATGGGGAAACGATTGGCACAGGAGGCTTTTGTAGAGGCTGACGTGGTGACAGGGGTTCCAGATTCGAGTATTTCGGCTGCGATTGGTTACGCAGAGGAGACTGGGATTCCGTACGAATTAGGATTGATTAAGAATCGTTATGTGGCACGGACGTTTATTGCCCCCTCACAGGAATTGCGGGAACAAGGTGTGAAAATGAAATTATCGGCGGTGCGTGGTGTCGTAGAGGGAAAACGGGTTGTCATGATTGATGATTCGATTGTTCGTGGTACAACGAGTCGCCGTATCGTGCAGCTTTTACGTGATGCTGGTGCGGCTGAGGTTCATGTTCGAATTGCGTCGCCACCGCTTGCTTTTCCGTGCTTTTATGGCATTGATATTCAGACGCGGAGTGAGTTAATTGCGGCGAATTATTCAGTGGATGAGATTTGCCGGATTATCGGTGCTGATTCGCTGACGTATTTATCGGAGGATGGCTTGGTTGAGGCGGTTGGAAAGCCGTATCCGGATGAGCCTTACGGTGGACTTTGTATGGCGTATTTCAATGGGGATTACCCAACGGAATTGTTTGATTATGAGAGAGAATATTTGGCGAGTTTAGAAGCTGAGTCACGTTGAGAGGGGAATTTTGCAAATGGCAGAGAATGCGTATAGTAAGGCTGGCGTTGATGTAGAGGCGGGTTATGAGGTTGTGGAGCGAATCCAAAAACATGTGGCTCGCACGAAGCGTAACGGTGTGATGGGCGCGATTGGTTCGTTTGGCGGTATGTTTGATCTTAGCGGGCTTGGCTTGCGTGAACCGGTGCTCGTTTCGGGGACAGATGGCGTTGGTACGAAGTTGCTGCTTGCGATTGAGGCGGATAAGCATGATACGATTGGCGTGGATTGTGTCGCGATGTGTGTGAATGATATTTTAGCGCAAGGTGCAGAACCGCTATTTTTCTTGGATTATATTGCGACGGGAAAAACGGTTCCTAGCAAGATGGAGCAGATTGTAAAAGGTGTAGCAGATGGTTGCGAATTGGCTGGATGCGCGCTTGTTGGCGGTGAGACAGCCGAGATGCCAGACATGTATGGTGCGGATGATTATGATTTGGCTGGTTTCACGGTCGGGGCGGTCGAGAAGGCAAATGTGATTACGGGTGAGAAAGTTGCTGTGGGTGATGTGTTGATTGGTTTGCCATCGAGTGGTATTCATAGTAATGGATATTCACTGGTACGCAAAGTTTTCTTTAAGGAACATGATTTTACGCTGGATACGGTTTTGCCGGAACTTGGAGGCAAGACGCTTGCTGCTGAGTTGCTTGTGCCGACGCGTATTTATGTGAAGCCTGTTTTGGAAGTGATGAAGAATGTGACAGTACATGGTGTTTCGCACGTGACGGGTGGCGGTTTTATTGAAAACCTACCTCGTGTTTTGCCGGATGATTTGGCGGTATCGATTACGCGTGATGCTTGGCCTGTGCTGCCGATTTTTGATGTGCTACAAAGTTACGGAAAGATTGATGCCGACGAAATGTATGGGATTTTTAATATGGGAATCGGAATGGTGCTTGTTGTTGCTGCAGATGATGCAAAAAGAACATTAGCTATTTTAGAGGAACAAGGCGAAAAAGCATACGAGATTGGAAAAGTGACGCCAAAATTGGATGGTGCACAAGTCGTGTTTACGGAGGATAATTAAGATGAAAATTGCGATTTTTGCTTCGGGATCGGGTAGTAATTTTCAAGCGCTTGTGGATGATGTCATTATTCGTGAGTCTGTCGCTTTACTCGTTTGTGATAAGCCAGGCGCATTTGTTTTGGAGCGGGCAGAAGCAGCTGGAATTCCGGTTTTTCTGTTCTCTCCAAAGACCTTTGTGGATAAAGCAGCTTTCGAACGGGAAATCGTGGCTAAATTAAAGGAATTTGAGGTAGATTTTCTTGTTTTAGCAGGATATATGCGTTTGATTGGTGACACGTTGCTGAGGGCTTATGAAAATAAGATTATCAACTTGCACCCATCACTGCTGCCGGAATTTCCTGGAAAAGACGCAATTGGTCAAGCAATGGATGCGGGAGTGTTGGAGACGGGCGTCACTGCGCATTTTGTGGATGCTGGTATGGATACGGGACCGATTATCGCGCAACAGTCGGTGGCTATTTTATCAGAGGATACGTTGGATATGCTCACAACTCGAATACATAAAGTGGAACATGCCTTTTATCCAGAAGTTGTTAAAAAAATAATAGGGGGACAATCATGAAAAGAGCATTAATTAGTGTGTCAGATAAAACAGGTGTCGTGGCGTTCGCGCAGTCACTTGTTGAGCTTGGCTTTGAAATTATTTCGACGGGTGGAACAAAGAAGGCGCTAGAAGATAGTGCGGTTCCTGTGATTGGAATTGAGGAAGTGACGAATTTTCCAGAGATGCTGGATGGTCGTGTGAAGACGCTACATCCAGCGATTCATGGTGGTTTGCTTGCTCGTCGTGATGATGCGGCGCATATGGCGGCGATTGAGGCACATGATATTGCTAAAATTGATCTCGTTTGTGTAAATTTATATCCATTCCAAGAAACGATTGCTAAACCAGGTGTGAAGCTAGGTGAGGCGATTGAAAACATTGATATTGGTGGCCCTTCAATGTTGCGCTCGGCGGCAAAAAACTACGCGGCGGTGACGGTTGTTGTTGATAGCGTGGATTATGCTTCTGTTTTAGCAGAACTTGGCGATCATGGCGCAGTTACTTTTGAGACGAATCAGCGCTTGGCGGCGAAAGTTTTCCGTCATACGGCTGCTTATGATGCTCTAATTGCAGGTTATTTAACGGATATTGTGGGCGATGAGTTCCCTGAAAAATTAACATTGACGTATAATAAAAAACAAGCTTTACGCTACGGTGAAAATCCGCATCAACAAGCGGCATTCTACACAGAACCACTTGGTGCGAAAAATTCAATCAGTGAAGCGAAACAATTACATGGCAAGGAGTTGTCATATAATAATATTCGTGATACAGACGCGGCACTTCGAATTGCATCTGAATTTTCGGAACCTGTAGCTGTTGCTGTGAAACATATGAATCCGTGCGGTGTTGGCGTTGGTACTACGCCAGAAGAGGCATATTTAAAAGCCTATGAAGCAGATGAGACGTCGATTTTTGGTGGAATTGTGGCGATTAATCGAGAAGTAGATGCGGCAACAGCAACGCATATGAGTCGGATTTTCTTAGAAATTATTATTGCGCCAAGTTTTTCAGAAGAGGCATTTGCGATTTTATCGGAGAAGAAGAATATTCGCTTGTTGTCAGTTCCTTTTTCAGGCCCGGTAAACGCGGTGGAAAAAACCTCTGTAATTGGCGGTTTGTTGTTGCAAGATGGTGATGCTGTAGCAGAAGATGTGGCAACATATGAAGTGGTGACAGACGCGCAACCGTCAGAGAGCGAGTGGAAAGCGCTCGTTGCTCAATGGAAAATTGTGAAGCACGTGAAGTCGAACGCGATTGTGGTTGGAAATGATAAGCAAACGTTGGGAATCGGTGCGGGACAGATGAACCGGATTGGTGCAGCGCTAATTGCTCTGAATCAAGCAGGAGATAAAGCGCAAGGTGCAGTTCTGGCTTCGGATGCCTTTTTCCCAATGGATGATACAGTTGCAGCGGCTGCTGAAGCTGGTATAAAAGCTATTATTCAACCAGGTGGCTCGATTAAAGATAAAGACTCGATTGCGATGGCTAACAAATATGGCATTGCAATGGTCCTCACACATGTTCGCCATTTCAAACATTAAAGGAGCGTGTTGGTACAATGAAAATTTTAGTTGTTGGAAGCGGTGGTCGTGAACACGCGATCAGTAAGAAATTGCTAGAAAGCAATAGTGTGGAGAAAGTATTTTGCGTACCGGGAAATGATGGTATGGTGAGCGATGCGATTGAGACATATGCCATTTCAGAAACTGACGCTAAAGCGCTGGTCGAATTTGCTAAAGATAAGGCTGTAGATTGGGTTATTGTCGGTCCAGAAGTGCCGCTCTTAAACGGCTTGGTTGATGATTTTGAAGCTGCGAGAATAAAAGCATTCGGACCATCAAAACAAGCAGCTTTAATTGAAGGTAGCAAGGATTTTGCAAAGCAATTCATGAAAAAATACGACATCCCAACGGCGGACTCAGAGACGTTTACGAATTATGATGACGCCTATCTTTATTTACAAGAAAAAGGTGTGCCAATCGTGATTAAGGCAGATGGCTTGGCGGCTGGAAAAGGGGTAGTTGTTGCTTTTGAGATGGAAGAAGCGGTACTTGCTTTGAAAGATATGATGCTAGATAGCAAATTCGGTGAGGCATCCGCAAAAGTGGTGATTGAGGACTTTTTAGATGGTGAGGAATTTTCATTGATGGCTTTCGTTCGTGGGGAAAGAGTGTATCCAATGGCGATTGCGCAAGATCATAAACGAGCGTATGAAGGCGATAAGGGACCGAACACAGGGGGAATGGGCGCTTATTCACCTGTACCCCATATCGCACAAGCCGTTGTTGATGAAGCGATTAAGAGCATTCTATTTCCAGCAGCAAAAGGGATGGTAGCAGAAAATCGCTCGTTTTCTGGAATTTTGTATGCAGGGTTGATTGTGACAAAAGAAGGGCCAAAAGTGATTGAGTTCAATGCGCGATTTGGAGATCCAGAGACACAAGTGGTGTTACCGCGCTTAAGATCTGATTTTGCGAAGGTGATTGATGATTTGTTACACGATCGTGAACCTGTGCTTGAATGGGATAATGGTGGTGTGACACTTGGCGTTGTTTTAGCGAGTGCTGGTTACCCTGAGGAATACGCTAAAGGAAAAGCGATTACAGGTCTTGCCGATGTGGAAGCAGAAGTTTATCATGCAGGAACAAAGCGAGCCGAGGAAGAGGGTGTTTTCCTATCCAATGGTGGACGCGTATTGCTCGTCTCCGTAACAGCAGAATCAATGGTAGAGGCTCAAACTAAACTCTACAAAGAAATGAAAAAGCTAGAGAATCCAGATTTCTTTTATCGAATGGATATTGGGACGAAAGCTATAAAATAAGTAAAACCGTGCGATGTTTTCTCGTTTCATGAGAAGCCACGCACGGTTTTCTATTTTCTAAAAAGCTCCACCACCTGAGCCGCCACCACCGCCACCACTGGAACCACCGCTAAAACCACCACCAGAACCGCTGCCAGACGATGCACTACTTGCTAATGCACCGCTAAATGAGCTCTGGAAGGAGTTTTGGAAGCTTTCTGCAAAGGCTGTATCCATGTTGGCATTGTTTACACTGCCGAGCATAGCGCCCCCGTAATAATAGTAAAGCAAGCCAGAATGTTGCTGTACTTGTTCTGGTGAGAAGTGAATCGATGCGGCTTTTAGAACTTCTTTCGTTAGACCGAGTGAAATCGAGTAAGAAAGGTAATGGTCCCAAATCGCGATAGAGCCAACATCCGCAATATCCATATTCCCAACATCTTTAATATAACGTTTAAAAGCGTGCCATTTAGCAAATTCCTCTGCTCCCTCTTGGTTTTTAATAGGAAACTGGGTAACCCAAAAAACAAGCAGAATAATGAAGGCGATAAAACTTACAATACAAGCAAACAAGGAGAAGATACTTGCAAAAATACTGAAAATAATGATACCAGTACCAATCAAAATACTAGCTATTAAGGCACCAACTAGCCGTTTCGTAGCTTTAGAGCTAGCAATTGTATCGAAATAGTCATATTTTTTTGCTTCCTCATGCACGCTATTTTTCCAGCCTGTAAAAGCAGTTCGGAAAGCCGTTGTATTTTTCTTGGCATACGCGTTGATTTCTTTTAAAGTTACTTTTTCGCCATCACCAATCTTATCGATGAGCCACGTTAACAGCCTTGTCTCGTGTGATAAAAGTTTGATTGGAGAAGGGACTGGTAATTTTGTGATGGTGTAGGTAGCCTTTTTCTTATTGCCAGAAGGATGTGGAAGTTCTTCGATGGTTAGCTGGCGTTTGCGAACTAAGTCCATAATTGTGGCAACGATATCATTTGCGCCTGTCTGCATGAAAATCAGTTTGTTCATAACAGCTGGCGACATGTCATTCGGGATGTCATGGAAATACTTATCTTTAAAAACGGCTACTTTCGATTTTGTATATTTTACATAGGTTAGGGTAATCGTCACAAGAATAATCAGTAAAATGAGCAAACTACCGCCGTAAAAAACGGTTTTTGCAAGCGATCGTTTAAAATTGGCTTGATTGGCCAGCTTGGCTTCTTGTGCCTGAATGCTGGCTTTTTTATTAATAGCTTGGATATTTTGATTGAGTGGTACAATATTGTTTGGGAAAATCACATGGGCCTCTACGAATTGCCCAGCTTTGACATTATCAGCAGTTAGTTTCACAATTTTATTATTTTGTATGGAGACATTACCATCTAACGGCCCGTGTGCCCATGCTTGGAGTTCGCCATTTTGGGTTGCTTCCGGCAGTGTAATCGTTATGGCAACTTGATCTAATGTTTTTTCCCAATTCTTTCCGACCAGTTTACGATTAAATTCCGCAGTGTCATTGTAGTTGATAATCGCATTTTTTAATGTGTACGTATAGGTGAAATCTTTTGTCGCCGTATCTGTTGGAGAATAGACGCGGATTTTTAATGTATCACCGACATAATCTGCTTTAAAGGTGCCATTTTTTTCTGAGTTACTTTCAACAAATGGTTGACCATCGACAGCTACTCGTAAGTCTGTGATTGGTGGGAGACCAGCCGTATCAATATCCATTGTCGCCCCATTAAACGCGCCATCGAAATCATAGCGAACATTTTCAGCGATTGTAGCCGTTCCATCCGGCTGAATCTGGACATAGTTTTCATACTTTGGTATTGTAAAAGAACGATCCGCCGAAACTGGTAGATGAAACGTTATGAGAAACATAAATAAGAGTGAGAAAAATAAGACAATTTTCATTTTCATGTTGAGACCTCCCTATTATAAGAAATAGTATAGCATGTTCGTTTGCCTTTTTGAACCTTCTTGTTGTGTTATTCACACTAGTACGTTAAAATGGTAAAGAAGAGTCTGATTAAAATGGAGGTATACGCATGCAAATAGAAAAACTGCGTGGTGAAGGTCTAGATACATTTTTTAAAGGGATCTTAGCACTGGAGAATTTAGAAGAATGTTACGCTTTCTTTGATGATGTATGCACAGTAAACGAAATTCAATCGATGTCACAACGTTTTCAAGTAGCTAGAATGTTGCATGAGGGCAAGACATACAATGTTATTGAAGCCGAAACAGGCGCCAGCACAGCAACAATTTCGCGCGTAAAGCGTTCACTCAATTATGGTAACGACATGTATGAGGTAGTATTTGATCGAATGAAAGATAAATAGATGGTCATAAAGAGGTGAGCCACTTTCGGCACACCTCTTTTGTTAAAAGGTTATAATTCCAGTTGCGGATAAGAATATTAGGATAATCGCGATAGGCGCAACATATTTTAATAGCAGTAGCCAAAGCATAAACATTTTACGACCTAATCGACTACTTTGCGTAAATTCGTCAAATAGTAATTGGCGAGGCAATCGAAAGCCTACAAAAACGGCTGTGAATAATGCACCTAACGGGAAAATAATATTTGTAGATACGTAATCAATCGCTTCAAAAATAGTTCGACCAAAAATAGTATATTGATGCCAAGTGCCGAAACTCAGTGTTGCTGGGATGGCAATTAAGAAAACAAGGCTACCAATAACCCAAGTTGCCAAAGCTCGACTTGAAAATTTTGAAATAAAAGGTGCTACTGCCGTTTCAAGCAATGAGAAGCTTGAAGAAAGAATCGCGATTAGGAACATGAGTAAAAAGGTGATGAAAAAAACTGAACCGAATGGTAGTTGATTGAAAATAGAAGGTAGGACGACAAACAATATAGCAGGCCCATCATTTGGCTTTAACCCAAAGGAATAAAGTACCGGAAAAATCGCAACGGCAACTAGAATAGAAATGAAAAAATTGAGTAATGTTATAAAAGCAGATGTTTTTGGAATATTAATGCTTTTATTTAAATAAGAGCCGTACGTTACCATTAGCGATATTCCGACGCTGAGTGAGAAAAAAGATTGTCCTAGAATAAGGAGCAAGGTTTGGCTATTAATAGCTGAGAAATCCGGCTTTAGAAATAGTTTGAGCCCAGTGACTGCATTAGGAAGTGTCAATCCTCGAATTGTTAAGATAACAAGCAAAATAAAAAGTGCAGGAACCATCAATTTACTGAATCTTTCAAGACCTGTCCGAACTCCTAGAGAAACGATTAATATCGTTAAAAGTATAAATATCCCAGTTCCAGCAATTGCGGTGGCTGTATTGGCAGATGTAAGGCTAAATTGCAAAGAGAGCTGTGCTAAATCTATATGGCTAACAGAGCCGGTTGTCACTTTGATAATATAGGCAAGAACCCAGCCTCCAACAATACTGTAAATTGAAAAAACTAGGACAGATCCGAGGATACCTAACTTTCCAACCAAGTCCCAATGACCACTTGGTGCTAACTTTTTATAAGCCCTTATGGCATCACTGTTTGATGAGCGTCCTACAATGTATTCTCCAATCAGGATTGGAAGCACGACTGTAAATGTTAGAATCAAAAAAGCGATGAAAAAAGCGCCACCTCCTGCTTTAGAAGCAATATATGGCATTTTCCAGATAGCGCCGATACCAATCATGGCGCCGACTGACGCAAGTGTAAAACCTAATTTTGAACCCCACTGTTCCCGGTTATTATCCATAAGAGACTTCCTTTCATCTCGAAAAATCAAATAATAGTATGTACTTTAATCATAGCATAGAAGAATTATGAATGCATCTTCTTAAATTCTGCTTAAAGTTAAAGATTTTTATAAAAGCGTCTGGGAAGTGGTGCGGGGTACGCCTAAAAATGTTATACTTATAGGTGGCGCGTGGCGCGACAAACGCTCATCTCCGTCGTTAAAGCCTGTGCTTCGGTGCTCTTCTACGCAAGTGAGCTACGCATAACTTCTCACATGGTCGGTGATAATACTCCCTCCCTGTTTTCAGTTGTCGTACAAGTCGTACGCTCCGATGCTCGGCTTTGCCTAGGATCTAAGCATTGTCGTGCCACGCTAGTTCGTAGGTGATTTCATGGATGGTGGAGGGGCTTTGTTAGTGAGACATTTATTTAAGTTGGATCCTGCGAAGGTGTTGCCGGATGGTGCTGTGGATCGGTTGGTTCGGTCTGGTACGGATGGTTTTATTATTGGGGGATCTGATGATTTGCAGATCGGTGCGGTGCAGGAGTTATTTCGCTCTTTTGCAACGTGCGGCTTATCGGTTTTTATGGAGGTAAGCGACGAGGCGATGATTATGCCTGGTGCGAGTGAGTATTTGATTCCAATGGTGTTGAACACGACAGATGTGGAATGGTTACTTGGCGCGCATCACAAGATTGTAAAGAAGTATGGTGATTTTATTCCGTGGCCGCATGTTTTGGTGGAGGGATATTGTATATTAAATCCAGATGCGAAGGCGGCAAACCTTGCAAAGGCCAACACGAATTTAACAGAGGACGATGTGGCGGCGTACGCTAGTATTGCTGAAAATATGTTGCAATTACCGATTTTTTATGTCGAGTATAGCGGTGTTTTTGGGGATAAACGAATGTTGCAAGCGGCGCGCTCGGAGCTCGTTAACACGAAACTTTGGTATGGTGGCGGTATTCGAACGGTTGCCCAAGCACGTGAAATGGCTGAAATCGCGGATGTGATTATCGTTGGAAATGTTTTGTATGAAGATTTTGAACAGGCGTTGGAAACGGTGAGTGCAATTCAATAATATCACTTGCTTTCGGTTGTTTAAAAAGTTAAAATAAGAACAAATGTTTGTATTGGCGGTGTGAAGATAAAATGCAATTAAATGCGGAAGATTTAGTAAAAGGATTGAATCCACAACAGAAGAAGGCGGTTGAAACGACGGAAGGACCGCTTTTGATTATGGCTGGTGCCGGAAGTGGGAAAACGCGTGTTTTGACGCATCGTATCGCGTATATGATGAAAGAGCGTGGAGTGAATCCTTACAATATTTTAGCGATTACGTTTACGAATAAAGCTGCGCGCGAGATGAAAGCACGTGTTGGTGGTTTGCTAGGTTCAGAAGCGGAATCGATTTGGATTTCGACATTTCACTCGATGTGTGTTCGGATTTTACGCCGGGATATTGAGCGCATTGGTTTTAATCGTAATTTTACAATTTTGGATGGCGGAGATCAGATTTCGGTTATTAAAGGCATTTTGAAGGATAAGAATGTCGATACGAAGAAGTTTGAACCGCGCGGAATTCTGGCAGCGATTAGTAATGCTAAGAATGAATTGATGAATGCGGAAGAGTATAAAAAGGAAGCATTTGGCTTTTTTGATCAGATGGTTGCGGATGTGTATGTGGAATATGAGAAGAAACTAAAAAAGAATCAGTCCCTTGATTTCGATGATTTAATTATGGTAACAATTCAGTTGTTTGAGCGTGTGCCAGATGTACTGGAATTTTATCAGCGGAAGTTTCAATATATTCATGTGGATGAGTACCAAGATACGAATCATGCGCAGTATATTTTAGTGAAGTTGCTGGCGGCGCGTTTCCGTAATCTTTGTGTTGTTGGGGATTCGGATCAATCAATTTATGGTTGGCGTGGAGCGGATATTACGAATATCATGTCATTTGAGAAGGATTATCCAAATGCGCAAACAATTCTGCTCGAGGAGAATTATCGTTCAACTAAGCGAATTTTGGCGGCTGCGAACCGGGTGATTGAGAATAATAGTAACCGAAAAGCGAAGAATCTATGGACGAATAACGATGAAGGTAAGAAAATTTTCTATCATAAGGCGCTAACGGAGAAAGAAGAGGCGGCATACGTCGTTGCAAAAATTCAAGAGGAAGCTAAGACCTCGAACCGCCCGCTATCGGATTTCGCGATTCTTTATCGGACAAATGCGCAGTCGCGTGTGATGGAGGAATTCTTCATGAAGTCGAATATGGCGTATCAGATGGTTGGCGGTACGAAGTTCTATGATCGCAAAGAAATCAAGGATATATTAGCGTACTTGCGTCTGATTTCGAATAATGATGACGACATCAGTTTGGCACGGATTATTAATGTGCCCAAGCGCGGTGTTGGAGCGGGTTCGATGGATAAAGTTGCAAATACGGCCGGGGCTTATGATTTAACTGTTTTTGAAGTATTGGATCGGATTGAGATGGTCGGCTTATCGGCGAAGATTTCGAAACAATTGATAGAATTTCATGATTTGATTAAAGGTTTCACGCAAATGCAGGATTATTTGTCAGTGACAGAGCTGGTGGAGCAGGTACTTGAGAAATCGGGATATCGTGCGATGCTAGAAAATGAGCGGACAATTGAGGCGCAGACGCGTTTAGAGAATATTGACGAGTTCTTATCTGTGACGCAAAACTTTGAAAAGGAAAATGACGACAAGACGTTGATCAGCTTTTTGACAGATTTGGCACTTGTGGCGGATGTTGACAAATTGGATGAAGAAGACAAGTCACGCGGTGCTGTGACGCTCATGACGCTACACTCAGCAAAAGGTTTGGAGTTTCCAGTTGTCTTTTTAGTTGGACTCGAGGAAGGAATTTTTCCACATAGTCGGGCGCTTTTTGAGGAAGATGAGATGGAAGAAGAACGTAGATTGGCTTATGTTGGGATTACGCGTGCGGAAGAAGAGCTGTACATGACGAGTGCGTATTCGCGGATGTTGTACGGTCGTTCGACGGCGAATAAAGAATCACGTTTTATTGATGAAATTCCAGATGACTTAATTGAAATGGCACACGAGAATAGTTTGAAAGAGGTGCCGTTTGCCAAGTCATCCATGCACAGTAAATCGGTTGTTGGTTATAGTTCATCTGGCGCTGAGAAAGAGGCGTGGACAGTTGGCGACAAGGCAAGCCATAAGAAATGGGGCGTCGGAACGGTTGTCAGCGTGAAAGGAACGGGAAGCAGCATGGAGCTTGACATTGCATTCCCAAGTCCAACCGGAGTAAAACGATTGCTGGCGGAATTTGCGCCTGTTGAAAAAGTATAAGTGGGTGAAGCGAAATGGCTGAAAGAGAACGTTATGAAGAATTAATTAAAGAACTGGAAAGGCTTAGCTATGAGTACTATGTTGCGGATAACCCAACAGCTCCGGATTCTCTCTACGATCAACTCTTGCACGAATTGATTGGATTGGAGGAGAAAAATCCGGACTGGGTAACACCAGAATCCCCTTCACAGCGTGTCGGTGGAGAGGTGTTGGCTGGCTTTCAGAAGGTGGCGCATGAAACGCCGATGCTTAGTCTTAGCAATGCTTTTAACCATGAGGATTTGCAGGATTTTGACCGCCGGGTGCGCGAGAAGGTGGGTGATGATGTCGCTTACATGTGCGAACTAAAAATTGATGGTTTAGCGGTTTCTTTGCAATATGAAGCAGGAAAGTATAAACGTGGCGCAACACGTGGTGACGGAACTATTGGTGAGGATATTACATCGAACTTGCGAACCATTCGTTCGATTCCGATGTCACTCAAAGAGCCGTTCACGATTGAAGTTCGTGGCGAAGCGTTCATGCCGAAACAGTCATTTCAAAAACTGAATGAAAAACGAGAAGAAGATGGCTTAGAGGTTTTTGCCAACCCTCGTAATGCGGCGGCAGGATCTCTACGTCAATTAGATACCAAAATTGCGGCATCGCGGAACTTAGATATTTTTCTATATGCTGTTGCAGATTTTGGTGATATGGGTGTCGCGTCACATAGTGAAGGATTGGCACGCTTGGAGAAATTAGGCTTGAAGGTGAATAAGGAACGTCGCTTGTGCCAGTCTCTAGAAGAAATTTTTGCATATATTGAGGAATGGACGGCAGGTCGTGCAAACCTTGCTTATGACATCGATGGAATCGTGATTAAGGTGGATAGCTTAGCACAGCAACAAGCACTTGGATTCACTGCGAAATCACCGCGCTGGTCAATTGCTTATAAATTTCCAGCCGAGGAAGTGGCAACGAAACTGCTAGATATCGAGCTTGGTATTGGACGAACGGGTGTAGTGACACCAACTGCAATTTTAGAGCCTGTGCGTGTGGCAGGGACTACGGTTGGCCGTGCTTCCCTTCATAATGAAGATTTAATTCACGACCGAGATATTCGGATTGGCGATACTGTAATGATAAAAAAAGCCGGTGATATTATTCCGGAGGTCATTCGAGTGGTGGCAGAAGACCGAACAGAAGAACAAGTGCCGTACCAAATGCCCACCCATTGCCCAACATGCGAGAGTGAGCTGGTTCGTCTGGAAGGTGAAGTGGCACTGCGCTGTATTAATCCAAAGTGCCCAGCCCAGCTAAAAGAAGGCTTGATTCACTTCGTTTCGCGCAATGCGATGAACATCGATGGTTTAGGCGAAAAAGTAGTCGTGCAGCTATTCGAACAAAAATTAATTACAGATGTAGCAGATTTGTTTTTCCTTTCGGGCGAAAAGCTGGTAGAATTAGAGAGAATGGGCGAGAAGTCTGTTCAGAATTTATTAGCTTCCATCGATAAGAGCCGCGAAAATTCACTAGAGAAATTACTGTTTGGTCTTGGTATTCGTCATGTTGGCGCAAAGGCCGCGAAAGTTTTAGCACAGTATTTCGAAACGATGGACGCGCTTCGTATCGCTGAAAAAGAAGCACTGATTGAGGTGCCTGATATTGGCGAGAAGATGGCTGACTCGGTCGTTGCTTATTTTGAGAATGAGGAAGTACATGATTTGCTAGCGAAGTTAGAAAAAGCCGAAGTAAACATGATTTATACAGGTCCAAAATTAGAATTAATGCCAGAAGAGAGGCTCGTTTTTGCGAATCAGAAAGTTGTTTTAACAGGGAAATTAGAGCATCTGAAGCGTGAGGAAGCAAAGGCATTAATTGAAAGTTTAGGTGGAAATGTAACGGGGAGCGTAAGTAAAAATACGGACGTTGTTGTGGCAGGAAGTGATGCAGGTTCCAAACTGGCTAAGGCTGAGGAACTGGAGATACCAGTATGGAGCGAGCAAAAATTAATGGAATATTTACCAGATGAAGGTGGTCAAAACAAATGAAAAAATTACTAGTCGTTTCCCTTAGCACCGCTCTTTTACTTGCAGGTTGTGCCCCGAATCTCGATTCGGATGAACAGGTTGTGCAGAAAAAAGACACGCAACAAGCAGAGACAGGCATTATGACAAAAAACCAGATTTCCGCGAATTACTATAAAACAGTTTTACCATATAAGGCGAGCAAATCACGTGGGTTAGTCGTTTCGAATATTAACTCCCGCTATGATATTAATGAATTAGAGTCTGGATTGATGCGGGTTTCCCAGCAGAGTTATTCACCAGATAATTATCTGTTTCAAGAAGGTCAATATTTGACGACGGAGACATTGACGAAGTGGCTAGACCGCTCAAGTGATAAGAATAAGGATGGTCTGAATCCGAAAGATAATGGCAAAGATGGCGATCAGCGTGCCCCGATTTATTTGGCACATATTTTGGAACAGGATTATTTGAAGAAGACGGATAAGGATACAGTAGGACTGGGCGGTATTTCGATTGCGCTTGCGATGAATTCTGTGGATTATTATCAGAAAGAGAAATTCGGTGCGACATTCGAGCAAAATATTTCTGATAGTCAATTATTGACGCAAGGTAAAGAGATGGCTGCGACTGTTTTGAGCCGGATTCGGGCAACAAAAGGTTTGGATTCTGTACCGGTGACGATTGCAATTTATAAACAAGGGAAGCGTGATGGCGTTGTGCCCGGCAATTTCCTTGCTTTTGCTAATGCAGATGGTGCGAGTCTCGGTAAATGGAAAGCAATCGATGAGAAGAGCTATGTACTACCTTCTGCAGACGCGAAATCAGACCATAAGACGGATAACACTTCCTTTGAAGATTTTAAAGCTGACATCGAGAAATATTATCCGAACTATACAGGTGTCGTTGGGCGTGCTCGTTATGAGGACGGTGAGATGGCAGATCTTAATATTGATATCCCATTGCAATTTTATGGAGAAGCAGAAATTATCGGATTTACGCAGTATGTGACGGATTTAATTGGAAAACATCTCTCGACAAATGCGGCAATTCAGGTTAATATTACTACAACTGATGGTACTGCGGCGCTTATCACGCGTAAGGCAAATGATGATACGCCAACAGCACACATCTTTGATTAAATAAGATAGATAATATTCCAAGTAAATCGGCGAAAAGCGCTCGCAATCCGCAAGTTTGGTGGACTTCCGGTTCTCATGTACAAATCGTACATTCCGCTTTGTTGGGACTGTTCGAAATGAGTTACAGTGCCAATATAAGCGTGAACAAAGTGAGCGGTTAATCCGCTCCAAACTTGCGGATTTCAAACGCTTTCGCTCGATTTGTTTAAAGCGAAATGTAGACTCTACACGACAAAAAGCTAGGAGTACATGAGCTAAGTTTTAAGGTAATCAAAATATTAAAGGAGGAAAAATTTTGACAACTATTTCAAAAGAGACTGTAGAACGAGTGGCAAACTTGGCGCGCCTAGAAGTAAGTGACCAAGAGGCTGAAAACTTTGCAACACAATTAGGAAACATTATTCATATGGTGGAGAAATTGAGTGAGTTAGACACGGCTGATGTTGAACCAACGTCACACGCGATTGAAGTATCTAACGTGTTGCGTGATGATATATCAATTCCAGGCCTACCGCGCGAAAAAGTATTACAAAATGCACCGAATCAACAAGATGGTATGTTTAAAGTACCGACGATTATGGAAGACTAATTTTAGATATATCAGGAGGGAATTAATTTGGGATTATTTGAGCATTCGGTAAAAGACTTACATGAAAAGCTTGTAAAAAAAGAGATTGCACCATACGATCTTGTGAAAGAGTCATTTGATCGCATCGATGCTGTTGAGGATAAAGTAAAATCGTTTATTACACTAAATCGTGATAAAGCGCTAGATGTTGCAGAAGAACTCGGGGATGCTGGAATTGACCCGAACAATATGTTAGCAGGCCTTCCGATTGGTATTAAAGATAACATTGTGACGAAAAATCTACGCACAACGGCAGCAAGTAAAATTTTAGAGAACTTTAATCCAATTTACGATGCAACGGTCATGCAAAAATTGAAAGCCGCGCAAACGATCAACATTGGAAAAGTGAACTTGGACGAGTTCGCTATGGGTTCCTCAACGGAGAACTCTTATTTTCATACAACGACAAATCCGTGGAATTTAAACAAAGTACCTGGTGGTTCTTCGGGTGGTAGTGCTGCAAGTGTTGCCGCTGGTGAAGTATTATTTTCATTGGGATCAGATACGGGTGGTTCGATTCGTCAGCCAGCTGCATTCTGTGGTGTTGTTGGGATGAAGCCTACATATGGCCGCGTTTCCCGTTATGGCTTAATTGCTTTTGCTTCATCGCTTGATCAAATTGGACCAATTACGCGCACAGTAGAAGATAATGCGTATTTGTTAGAAGCAATTTCCGGTGTAGATCCATATGACTCAACGTCTATCGATCAACCAGTAGAGAATTTTGCGGCTCATTTGACAGGAGATATTAAGGGATTGCGTATCGGTGTACCGAAAGAATACATCGGTGAAGGCGTGGAACCAGGCGTGAAAGAAGCGGTTCTAAAAGCATTGAAAACATTAGAGGATTTAGGCGCAACATGGGATGAGGTTTCTTTACCTCACTCTGAGTATGGCGTTGCGAGTTACTATATTCTAGCTTCCAGTGAGGCATCTTCCAACTTAGCACGTTTTGACGGTGTACGCTACGGTTATCAGTCGCCAAATGCGCATACATTAGAAGAACTTTACAAAAAAACACGTGCTGAAGGTTTTGGTGATGAGGTAAAGCGTCGCATTATGTTAGGGACTTTTGCGCTAAGCTCTGGTTACTATGACGCTTACTACAAAAAAGGACAACAAGCACGTACGCTGATTAAGCAAGATTTTGCGAATGTGTTTGCTGATTACGATGTGATTATCGGCCCAAGTGCACCAACTGTTGCGTTTGATATCGGTGGTTTGATTCATGATCCAATCACGATGTATTTAAACGATTTGTTGACAATTCCGATTAACTTGGCTGGACTTCCAGCGATTTCGGTTCCTTGTGGGCTCTCAGAAGGCATGCCAGTCGGTTTACAAGTGATTGGTAACTACTTCGACGAGAAAACGATTTACCGTGTCGCACACGCGTTTGAACAAGCTACAGAATTCCATAAAGAAAAACCAAGTTTATAAGGGAGGGCGAGACATATGAATTTTGAAACAGTAATTGGACTTGAGGTTCACGTAGAATTAAAAACAGAATCCAAAATCTTTTCGCCGGCACCTGCTCATTTTGGCGCTGAACCGAATACAAATACACATGTGGTAGACCTTGGAATGCCAGGCGTTTTGCCAGTTTTGAATAAAAAAGCAGTAGAATATGGCATGAAAGCAGCGATGGCAATCAACTGTGAAATCGCAGAACATACGAAATTCGATCGCAAAAATTATTTTTATCCAGATAATCCGAAAGCATACCAAATTTCGCAATTTGATAAACCAATCGGCGAACATGGTTGGATTGATGTTGAAGTGAACGGTGAGAAGAAACGTATCGGTGTAACCCGTCTTCATTTAGAAGAGGATGCCGGTAAAAATACACATACATCACACGGTTATTCACTTGTTGATCTTAATCGTCAAGGTACGCCACTCGTGGAAATCGTTTCTGAGCCAGACATGCGTACAGCTGATGAGGCTTATGCTTACCTCGAAAAAATCAAATCAATCATCCAATATACGGGCGTGTCTGACGTGAAAATGGAAGAAGGATCGATGCGCTGTGATGCAAATATCTCGATTCGTCCAGTTGGGCAAAAAGAGTTCGGCGTGAAGACAGAGCTTAAGAACTTGAACTCGTTTACAAACGTGCGTAAAGGTATCGAGTATGAAATCAAACGTCAAGCAGAAGTTTTGATGGCTGGTGGAATTATCGAGCAAGAGACGCGCCGTTTTGAAGAAGCAACTGGTAAGACGACATTGATGCGTATTAAAGAAGGTTCAGATGATTATCGCTATTTCCCAGAGCCAGATTTGGTAGATTTATATATCGATGATGCTTGGAAAGAACGCATTCGTGCTGAAATTCCCGAGCTTCCAGATAAACGCCAAGCGCGCTATGTTGCTGATTTAGGTTTGCCAGCATACGATGCGATGGTTTTAACACTAACAAAAGAGATGTCTGATTTCTTTGAAGCAACAATCGAAAAAGGTGCGGACGCAAAACAAGCATCTAACTGGTTGATGGGTGAAGTTTCGGCCTATCTAAACGCAGAGCAACAAGAACTTGCCGATACGAAATTAACGCCTGAGAATCTAGCTGGCATGATTAGTTTGATTGAAAAAGGCACGATTTCATCTAAAATCGCGAAGAAAGTTTTCCGTGAGCTGATTACAAGTGGTGGGGATGCTGAGGAGGTTGTAAAGGCAAAAGGACTTGTTCAAATTTCTGACGCTGGTGAACTTCGTAGCATTATTTCCGGAATCCTTGACCAAAACGAGCAATCTGTGACCGATTTTAAAAATGGAAAAGATCGTGCAGTTGGTTTTCTCGTTGGACAGGTAATGAAAGCAACGAAAGGCCAAGCAAATCCAACGATGGTTAATGAAATTTTAGTGGATGAAATGAATAAGCGTTAAATAGTATTATCATATTACTGGGGGCCACGATGTAGCTCCCGGTATTTTTTTGCATATTAACTATCTTCAAAATGGGTTTTTGAGTAGAAATTTGGTATAATGATAAGTATTCGGGGCTGAGATGAGCGTAATAGCGTTTATATTCAGATTTGAGAGGACGGAGAATATACTATGCAAAAAAGAGCACGGGTGATTTATAACCCAACATCAGGACGGGAAATCATTAAGAAAAACTTGGCTGATGTGCTGACTATATTGGAGAATGCAGGCTATATAACGAGCTCCCATGCAACGACGCCAGAAGAAAATGATGCCAAAAACGAAGCGCGAAAAGCTGTTGAGGATCGTTATGATTTGGTTGTGGCAGCAGGTGGCGATGGTACGATTAATGAGGTTATTAATGGCATTGCGGAGCAGGATTACCGACCAAAAGTAGGGATTATTCCAACCGGAACGACGAATGATTTTGCAAGAGCGTTGAAAATTCCGCGTGATGTAATTAAAGCGACAGAAATTATTGCGAATGGCGCTAGCGTTGCGATGGATATTGGCAAGGCGAATGATACGTATTTTATTAATATTGGTGGCGGTGGTCGGATTACCGAACTGACGTATGATGTGCCAAGTCGCTTGAAAACGATGCTTGGACAGCTGGCTTATTATTTGAAGGGCATTGAAATGTTACCTTCCTTGAAACCAACGCAAGTCAAGGTTGCCTATGATGATGGCGTTTTTGAAGGTGAGGCGATGTTTTTCTTGCTGGGCCTAACGAATTCAATTGGCGGTTTTGAGAAAATTGCGCCTGATGCCAAGTTGGATGATGGTAAATTCTCATTGATTATCGTGAAAAAAGTGAATTTGGCGGAATTTATTCGATTAGTGACACTAGCTTTGCGAGGCGATCATATTAAAGAGCCGAATGTTATTTATGTGAAATCAGAGAAAGTGATTGTGCATTCGGATGATCAAATGTTAATTAATTTAGACGGTGAACTAGGTGGTGAGACACCGATGATATTCCAGAACTTGCGCCAACATATTTCGTTTTTCGCTAATGTAGCGGATATTCCTGCGTCGGATTTAAACAATAAGCAAATGGAAATGATTGATTAATATAGGTTGTAATAGCCGAATATCTCTTGAAATACTATGAGATATTCGGTTTTTGTAATATGTTTCGCGATAAATGTAACTTTTGTAAAGAAGTTGTCTTAATTCGTAAAATGTGATATACTTGCAGAAGCCTCTATTGGGCAGTCAGAAACAAGGAAGAAGGTGTTTACGACTTGAAGAATAGTCGTGTAAGCCGTTTTATTATTGGTTTGTTGGCATGCATAGCCGTCGGGGGTGCAGCCTTTCTAATATTTTGGAATGTACAGGCGGAAGAAATGACACCTGTTGTTGATCAAGCGAAATTAATGGATAGTAATAGAACGTGGATTAAAACAAACACTAGCATTGCGATTGGGCCGAATTTAGTTCTTCCAATTAAGGGCGACGATACAGTAACGAGTATTGCGAGCAATGGTGATTTAATTCTCGACACAACGAACAAAGCTGTTTTAGCAAAAATGGCTAAAGTGGATAAAAAATATCAAGCTATAGATCGTTTTCGAGTGCGAATTTTCGCGAATAAGGTATCTACAGTAATGAATCCAGCTACTTTTCAGTATACGCACGACAAAGTGGATGGCTTCTTGACGAGTTATTCCATTTTGAGCGGGACACTAGACAAGACTGCGGGTAAAAGTTTTGAACTCACCGCAGAAGTTGGAATGCCGATACAAGTGAACGAGAAGCTAGAAACAATATATTCTAGTGGTCTTGCTGAGAAAATTGCGCCAGTTTTGGGCATCGATCCGAAAATAGAATGTCAGTACTTAGAGGATGAGTTTAACATTGTAGCTGGAGAAACGGTGAGGGCTTTTCCTAGACAAATGGAGTATCATTTTAGCGCTGAGAAAACATCCTTTGCCTTTTTTAAAGGAAATAGCGATGAGGAAATCACACAGCCAGTTGGATTGGAATATGTGATTGAGGAAAAAAGATAGGTCTGGCGATAGATTTATGTGAGGTAGTTTTTCTACAGTCTGAGATAGGTGTGCGCCTATCTTTTTTTTGGTATAATGTGAAGAGTTGAGATATGAGAGGGAGGGCAAGTATGGGTGCTCCAGTGAGTAAGAATGAGTGCATTGATGTTGTTTTTGAGGATTTAACGCATGATGGTAATGCTGTTGCGAAGATAAATGGTTATCCGATTTTTGTGCCTCAAGGTTTGCCGGAAGAGATGGCGCGAATTAAAGTGATTAAGACGAATAAGAACTATGGATTTGGCAAAATCATTGAGTTGACGAAGGAAAGCGCAGATCGGGTGACGCCGCCTTGTGTGGTTTATGCGCAATGTGGTGGTTGTCAGTTGCAGCATTTGAGTTATGACGGGCAATTGCGTGTGAAGCAGAAACAAGTAGAACAAGTGATGAAGCGGATTGGGAAGCAGGATGTGGAAGTATTACCGACGCTTGGAATGGCGGAACCATGGCGTTATCGGAATAAAGCGCAAGTTCCGGTTGGCTTTGTGAACGGGAAATTGGTCGCGGGATTTTATCAGCAACGCTCGCACCAGATTATTGATATGGATACGTGTTTGATTCAGCATGAGCAAAATGATGCGGCGATTCAGATTGCACGCGGAATTTTTGCGAAATATCATGTGGCGCCTTATGATGAAACGACGCGAAAAGGAGTATTGCGCCATTTGATGACGCGTTTTGCGACGACGACTGGTGAGCTGATGCTTGTGATCGTTACAACGAAGCCAAATTTTCCGAATAAGGAGCAGATTGTGGCGGACTTACAGACAGCGATTCCAGGCCTGACATCGCTTGTTCAAAATGTGAATGCGGCGAATACAAATGTGATTTTTGGCGATCGTACAGATGTTTTGTGGGGTCGTGAGTACATTATGGACACGATTCATGGGATTTCTTTTGCGATTTCGGCGCGTTCGTTTTATCAGGTGAATCCGGAGCAGACAGAGGTTTTATATGCGGAAGCGTTGCGTTTGGCGGAGCTTACGGGTGAGGAGACGGTGATTGATGCGTATTGTGGCATTGGATCTATCTCGCTTTGCTTGGCGAAAGAGGCGAAACACGTGTATGGCGTGGAGATTGTGCCGCAAGCGATTGAGGATGCGCGCGCGAATGCGAAATTGAATGAGATGGATAATGTAACGTTTGAAGTTGGGAAAGCGGAGGAAGTGATCCCAGCTTGGTTTAAAGACGGCGTCGTAGCGGATGTGCTTGTTGTTGATCCACCGCGTAAAGGTTGCGATGAAGCCTTACTTGAGACGATATTGAAAATGAAACCGAAGCGGGTGGTGTATGTATCGTGTAATCCATCAACGTTAGCGCGGGATATGTTGGTGTTGACGGAGGGCGGTTACGCGGCCAAAGTTGTTCAGCCGGTCGATATGTTCCCGAACACAACACATGTGGAGTGTGTAACGGTATTGCATAGATAGAACGGCTCGATTTATTTTTTGTACTCATACAAAAAAATGTAGGAAACAGCTGACTCGAAAATGGCTGTTTCCTACATTTTATTTTGAGGGTTTGTCAAGAAAAGTGTGTAATTAAGAAATAGAAATGTAATGTGACACACGGTCCTTGAGAGAATCCAAAACA